>DATCYD010000363.1:0-3967 GCA_036570465.1 Anseongella sp. | reverse complement strand
CATCCGCTCCTGGCAACTGTCACTGTATCGGACAACGGCGCGCTGGAAGCGAATACGGTCCAGATTGGCGCGGTTACTTTGGACGAAGAAAGTGGAGAAGTTACCCAAAATTTGAGTATCACCCTTTTGGATATTAGCTCTCCCGGAACATATGATCTGGTTGATAACGAAGGCATATTTGTGTTTACCACGACCGATCAGGGGAAATATGAATCGGGTTATACGGTCGTCGAGGACACGGACGGGGTTTGTACCGTGGTCATCGAAGAGATTGGAGACAAAGCGCGCGCCGGTCTTGGAAAACCGATCAAAGGCACTTTTTCAGCAACCGTGGTCATCGACGGGGATGGACATACGCGCACGCTTACCGGCGAATTCAATGGCGGGGTCTGACAGCTCTCTTCTTTTCGGCCTGGTGGCTGATCGTAAACTTGGCGGTGTTCTTTAGTGCGAATCGATCTGCTGTGGGAGCCAGGTAGGCCATGTCGATACAAAAGGCGTTGATCCGCAGCCCGGCGCCGATAGCGAAATGCTGGCGGTTCCCTTTCTGCGGGTTCTCGTAAAAATAGCCGGCGCGGAAAAAGAACTGGTTGAAATAGGAATATTCCATACCTGCGGCCAGACTGAATTCCCGGATCTCTTCCCGGAAACCTCCGGGAGCGTCTGTGAAAGAACCGAAGAAGGAGCTAACCACGCTGCGATCGGGGTCTTTCCCATCAAGGATTTCACCATTGGTGCCATAGCGGGGAGGGGTAGGAACCAGCAGCTTATTGACGTCCATGAGCAGGGTGAGGCGGTTCTCGGGGTCGGCGTAAAAGGAATAACCAATACCCGCCCGGAGGTTCATGGGCAGAAATGCTTTCTGCGATCCATTGTAACTGAGCTTGCTGCCGATGTTGGTAATGCTTACGCCCCAGGCAAGGCGCCGGGAATAGCCGGCGCCCCTTTATAGACAGGTAAAGGTATTTTACAAAATTCATGTCCGCGTTTTTAGTCCATGTGACATACGTCGTTTACACAGGCGCTGCTGTCATGGCCGCCGATGAACCGGATCTTTTCATTCATTTCGGTATGTTAAACGCTTTGACCATGTCGTGATAATCGTTCAGGTCAATCATTTCCAGGGAGGAGTTGACTGGCATTCCCCCGGGAATGAGCACGTAACGAACCTCCTGAATCCAACTTACGTTGATGTTCCCGGTGAGGCCATCCAATCTGGAGGCAAGAAACCTTATCTCATGATTTGCAGTATAACCAAGGAAATACAGGCTATAGTTGTCTCTGGACATCGGAACGGGCCAGATGGTACCTGTTTGTCTTACAAAAAACAGAATAACCCCTCCGTTTTCTACAAACGCTTCCGTGATCTGCGGAACATCAACATCCATTCTTTTCACGGTATTCCCGTCCAGCACATTCCAATCCACAGGTATCCAATCAGAATAGATCACGTTGGCGGTTCCAGGGTCGCCTTTCGCGCCCTTGGGCCCGGTTGCTCCGGTTTCTCCCCGGGGGCCTTGTTCGCCTGCTGCGCCTGCCGGACCGGGCGGGCCTTCTTTTTCGCAGGACAATAGTAGCGTTGCAAGAAAAAGGGCAGACAACAGTAGTTTGAATGGTTTCATGACGTGCTTGTTAAATTGATCAAAATGTTTAAAGGTGTATGCCAAGCGCAGTGGCCACCGCGTTAAAGTCCTTTAAATCCACGTTTTTCAGTGTAGCGGAAGCCGATATACCACCAGGGATAATGACATAGCGATATTGCCATACATTACCGGGAAAGTTATAAATAGTGGAGTTCGGATCGACTTTAACTGCCAGAAGCTGAAGTACGTGATTATAATACCTGTGCGACAATAACGTTTTAGGTTGTGAACCAACGACATATGTGTATGGAAGTGGAGTTACCCAGCCGGTGCTAAGTGACCGGACGTAAACTAACAGAGTGGCGCTTGCCATCATCGACGCATCGAGTTCCGAAACACCGATGTTCATTACTTTTGAAAGGGTACCGGTACCTAATTGGATAGCCGCCCAATCGGAATAGATCACATTGGCGGTCCCGGGATCACCTTTGTCGCCTTTTGGCCCCTTGGCGCCGGTTGCTCCTTTAGCGCCTGTCGCCCCCTTCGGTCCGGTTGAGCCTGTTGCACCTTTTGGCCCAGCTACACCTTGTTCACCCTGTGGGCCGGACGGACCGACGGGGCCTTCTTTTTCACATGCGTTCGACCCCAGCAGCAATGCCAGTGCAAATAGCGGTATCGTTATATTGAATGATTTCATGATGCTTCCATTTATGATTTGATCTTTGTTTTTCGAAATTTCACTGTTGCGAATGTTTAGTTGATTGCCGGCGGTTCCGGCTGCGGATTAAACATGAGTTCCCCACCAACCGATACCGCGCCGCTCTCGCTTATGATCTTGCCTTTAACCTGAGCCTGCTTGCCGTTCAATACGAGCAATCCATTAGCGGAATTGCGGATTCCCTTAAGTAGAACGGTTACCGGGCTCATGGGGGTGGGAGGAATGACAGGTTCCGGCGGGTGAACAGGTTCCGGCGGATGAACAGGTTCGGGGTAGAATGTCCAGGATTGAACCAGGTGTACGGTCCTGCCTCTTTTTACAGATGAATGCGTTTTGATCCGAAGCCTGCCTTTATATGCGTTGTTTTGAAATTGTCCCGTCCCGTCTCCGCCGGGGCGCCACTGGGCTTCGAATTGAAAGGTTCGGGCGGGTGGCTCCGGCTGGGGATTAAAAAGCAGCTCCTTGCCGGGAACTTCCGGCTCATCACCGGCCGGGATTCCGGAAACATCGGCGGACCGGGTTTCCGGGGATTCTGCGATGGAAGCAGAGATGGGTTCTTTTTCGCACGACAAGGAGATCATTGAAAATACAAGCGCTGCCGTGATCAGGGTTGAAGTTTTCATTTTCATTTTTTTTAATGGCGAGTTGAGTTTTTTCGTTAGTCAAATTTCAGGCTATCCGAGGCCTTCTGGCTAACAGATATTTCATTTTCATTAACAAATACTCCCGGTTTTGAGCGAATCAGGCCTGCGGGTACATACGCGGGCAAGAAATTGTGGATTATTGGAAATATTCTTAGATTTGCGAACAAAATGAAGTGTGTTCGTTCCATTCTTGCTGTATGCATGGCGCTGCTAATCCTGGGAGTGACTACCGGGTTTAGCATGGGTCAGCATTTTTGCCAGGGAGAGTTGCTTGAGGTGACTTTGTTTGGCAAAGCGAAACCTTGCGAGATGGAAATGAGCCGGAGTGAACTTCCTCCATGCCATTCCGCTGAGCATGGGGATGAGTCAGCAGACACTTTTTCGGAGAAGCCATATTGTGAAGACCATCACGCTGCCGTGGAAGCGCAGGATACTCCTACGATCCTGAAAAAGGGGGATGACCTGCTTCCTCCTGTCAAGTTCCTCGCAGCGTTTACCTACGCGTTTTTTCAGAGCCAGCTTACTTCCGGCGATAAGGGCCTCCATTGTTCAGTGTACCGGCCACCCCTGGTGCCACGTGACATTCCTGTTCTTATTCAGTCTTTCCTTATTTAGTTCCAACATATTCTTCCTGTAAACGCATTGTTGATGCGAGGCGCCTGATTGCAGCGCCCGGCAGGAGTATATTCATTCATTTATGTTGGACTAATTTAAGGACATATGATCGAGAGACTGATCGATTTCTCATTAAGAAACCGCTTTTTCGTGATTCTGATAGCCACAGGGTTGTTGGGATGGGGGCTTTATTCGGTGAAAACGAGTAAGGTGGATGCCATCCCGGACCTGTCAGAGAATCAAGTGATCGTTTTTACCGAATGGCCTGGGCGTAGTCCGCAGATCATGGAAGACCAGGTGACCTATCCACTGGTGACCAATCTTCAGGGCTTGCCTGATGTAAAGTATGTACGCGGGTCTTCCATGTTCGGGATGAGCTTTGTGTATGTCATATTCGAAGATGCCAC
>DATCYD010000362.1:0-5480 GCA_036570465.1 Anseongella sp. | reverse complement strand
TCATTCGTCCATATTTCATGGTTGTCCAGAATCCGAAATACCTTGCGATCAATGATCAGGTTGCTGCCGGCGGGAAGTAGCAAAGTAAGATTCGTCTTCTGGGCTCTCCAGAGAGTATTTTCAGGCAACGAGAAACGATCTCCGAAATGAAGCACAGAATCTTGTTGCTTAAACTCGTAGCGAATCTTTTGTGCATTTTCAGTGGCATCGTCAAGATCTCCTCCGCGGGAGTTAAATACCTGGACCAACGCTGCGTGCCCGGTATTGCTTTGTTCGATCCGCAGCTCAACTTCATAGATGTCTTCATTCCAATCGTCCCATTCTTCCCAATCATCCCAGTCTTTCCAATCATTCCAATCGTTCCAGTCATTTCGGTATCTATCTGATATCCTGTTTGTTTCGTCTTCAGCGATGCCGTTTGTGGCATATTCATCCAACTCCAGGTACCAGGTGGTACCTGAAACAGAATCTAATTCGGTGGTCTGCCTGACCGAAGCCCCCTGTTTGAACCAGGAAAGAGTGGACGTGCAGTAATACACGGTGAATCCCAGAGCCACCAGCCATACCGCCAGCATGCCCATCCCAATGGGGGCGCTCATCGTGCGCTTTTTGAGTAGCAGACGTGTCCCCAGCAATACGATGACCAGGCCAGGTATCCCGATCAATCCTGCCAGGCTCAGGGCAAAACCAGCCTGCTGATCGGGATCCATCACATTAAAAGGGGGGTATGATGCAAAGTTGCTGGTTCCGATGCTTCCGTAACTTACCAGACCGACAACAGTGGAAATCAGCCAAACGGCGCCAAAGGAGATCAGAACGATGGCTAAAATGGGAAGAATAATCTTTCCCAGTCCGCGGATCAGCCGGACTACCAGGTCAATCAGTTCGTTCAGGAACTTTTTGAAAGACGTGGCATTGTCCGGGTTGCTGACCTCGCTTCGTATGTGATTAAAAGTATCCTTGACGCCGCTCATTTCTTCATCAAATGTTTTGCGGAAGTTTGACAGGTGAAACCGTTCTCCCTTCATGGCCATTTTTTCTCCCAGGGTATTCGCTGGGGGCATGACCATCCAGAGAATCACATAAATCACAGCTGCAATACCTGATGTAAAGATGGTGAGCAGGGCGGTAATGATTCTCAACCATACCGGGTCCCAGCCGAAATAATGAGAAATACCTGCGCATACACCACCCAGTTTTTTATCATCCGGATCGCGGAAAAGGCGCCTTCGGATCTCTTCTTCCGGTGTGGAGGGTTCCTGCTCAGTGGTTTCTACAAAATCGCTCACCTGGCCGATCTGGGTAATCACGCCATCCACATCCTTCAGGACGATCACCTCCCGGTTTTCGGCCTTGAGTATTTCGGAGAACATTTCTGCAATCCGGTTCTCGATGTCGGTTATAACTTCTGTGTCCTCGGCAGATCTGGAAAAATACAGCTTGATCTCGTGCATGTATTTCTTCAGCACATCATAAGCCTCTTCCTCAATGTGAAAGACCATGCCACTGATGTTGATATTGACTGTCTTATTCATACTATTTTATTCTATATTATCGGTTGATTGGTTCTTTCCGGTAGTCATGCTCACGGCATAAGTCAGTTCCTTCCAGGTGCCGTCCAGTTTCTCCAATACCTCGGTTCCGGCCGGGGAAAGAGAGTAATATTTTCTTGGTGGCCCGGAAGCGGATTCTACCCAGTTGTAACTGAGCAACCCGTTGTTCTTCAGTCGGGTAAGCAGTGGATAGAGCGTTCCTTCCACCACCAGCAGACGAGCCTCCCGAAGTTCCCCGATGATATCTGAGGCATAAATCTCTCCGCGGGAGATGATAGAAAGGATGCAGTACTCCAGAATCCCTTTCCTCATTTGGGTTTGTGTATTTTCGACTATCATAAGAATGCAAAGATATATGTTTTATTTGGTACTATGCAATACATAGTATATACCTATTGCAAAATACCTTGCTTTGTAAATGATTTTTTACAAACGCATAATTCTAAAAAGCACTAGTTCAGTTCAACAGTTCGATCTCCACGCGAAGGTTTTTCATGGCTTCTTTCAGGTCGTTGCTGTGGTTAAGGGGTCTGCTGCCACCGGCGCCGCCAATTCGAATGCGTTGAGAAGCCACCCCGTTTTCGGTGAGGAAGTCGCGGACCGCCGCGGCCCGATACACAGAAAGATCGAGCAGCCAACTTTTGCTGGTAAAGACATTGGAATTGGTATGGCCGGTGATGCGGATGCTTTTTTCAGGGGATTGTTGCATAAATTCAAGCAATCGTTGAAGCTCCGGACGTGCATCAGGCTGAAATTCGGCTTTATTAGGCAAAAAGCGGATGTTGAAAAGAATCATTTTTCCGCCCCGTACAGCTGGTTCCATAGAAATCACCAGCGATGTATCGGCGACGTCTGCGGTGAGGTTGAGCGTGGTCAGGAGGTATCCCTTTTTCAAGGCTGCCAGATGGAATGATGTGTGAGACGCAACAGTAAAGGAGAAAGCGGCCCTGGCTGAGCTATCAGCCGCGTAAGAGTCCGTGCCTGCCTCCGGGTCCGCTGTCGGCTCCATCAGCAACCGGCCGGTACTGTCTTCCATCGCATAGATCCTGGCCGAAAGAGGCTCTCCTGTTGTCTTGTCGATGATTGTTCCGGCGATCGTTACTGAGCGGTAGGTGTTGGCGCCGATATAGCGTATCATAATGCGGTGACCCTTTCCGTTGGGATAGATATTGTCAAGCACCAGCAGGTAAGTTTCGCCACGTTTTACTTCAAGGGGTTTGCTGTAACTTTTGCCCGGGCCGGGAGGGGCGTGCAGATTGTCATAACCTGCCTGAAGTCCGGTACTTCCGCCGATTTCAAGATCGTTTCGGGCACGATTGGTACGAAGAGGCCGAATGCCATACCCGGCAATGGAGTCACAGGCTCCTTGTTGGAGAAACAACATCCAATCGTAGTCATCCCGGGCGCTGAACGGAGTTACTTCAAAAGCAATGGTTCCTGTCGCAGGTGCCCTGAACCGGTACCAGACGGTATTGATCTCAGCCGGAAACAGGTGAAGCAGGTCGTGGTTTCCCGTGAATTCCTGAATATTCCCCGGCCCCACAGGACTTTTCACATGGATGAATTCCCGGTTTGGCTCCAGATCAATGGGATTGAAGCAGTCGCCGTGTGCGGGCAATCCGACCTGACCGTGTGTAATCAGCGGTAACAGCAGTAAAAGCCCAATGGAAACGGTTTTTATCATGCCTCAGCCAATATGTTAAGCCGAAAGACTATGTGCCATGCCGGATTTTCAACGGTGTTAGCCCCCCTTCGGGTCCGGCTCTTGAGCCGCGTCGTGTTTCCCGGGAAACGGTTTATTTCCGGTCCAGGCTGTATTTCCCAGGCCCGATAAATAGCAGGCCCAGGAATACGCCAAACATCTTCAGCGCATGCGAATATCCACCGAAGCCATCACCGCCCTGGTAATGACTGAGGCCGGCCACCAACATAGTAAACCCAAGCAGGATGCAAACCGGCCGGAATGCAAATCCGATAACGATCAGGAAGCCCCCCAAAAACTCAGTGAACGCAGCCAGTGCTCCCCAAAAAGGCGCGCCGAAATCAATGCCGAATACATTCATAGCGCCGCCCAATCCCTGCCACATTTCCATCCCTCCGGTAATTTTGGGGTAACCATGCATCATGAACGACAACCCGATAATGACCCGCAGGATCAGCAGGCCCGTATCTCTGTGTTTTCCCAGTGAAGATAAGATCATATTCTTTAAACGTTGATAAGCATACAAAAATAGTTTTTCATCTTAACAGATCAACTTTATCTTTGCTGAAATCAAATCAGCCGATGAGTATTCGTTCGTTCAAGCGTTTTACAGTTACCTCTGCATTGCCCTATGCCAACGGTCCGCTTCATATTGGGCATATTGCCGGCGCTTATCTGCCGGCAGATATCTTTGTGCGTTATCTCCGAATGCGAGGAAAAGACGTGGTATATGTCGGCGGGAGCGATGAGCATGGAGCGGCCATTACCATACAGGCAAAGAGGGAAGGGACCACTCCCCAGGCCATTATTGATAAATACCACGCCCTCAACAAGGAAACCTTTGAGCGATTCGGTATTTCATTCGATATGTACCACCGTACGTCTGAAAAAATTCATCATGAGCTTTCTCAGGAATTTTTCCTGAATCTGTATGAAAAGGGCGAGTTTACTGAACAGGAATCCGAGCAATACTATGACGACGAATTCGGCCAGTTTCTTGCAGACCGTTATATTACCGGCACCTGTCCTAACTGCGGTTATGATTCGGCCTATGGCGACCAGTGTGAAAAATGCGGCACCTCCCTGAATCCCACGGATCTGATCCACCCAAAATCTACCTTGAGTGGCAAGGCGCCCGTTCTGAAAAAGACAAAACACTGGTATCTTCCGCTCGACAAATACCAGCCCTGGCTGGAGGAATGGCTTCTTGAAGGGAAAAAGGACAAGTGGAAATCCAATGTATATGGCCAATGCAGTTCCTGGCTTAAATCCGGCCTGCAACCCCGGGCCATGACCCGCGACCTCGACTGGGGCGTAGATGTTCCTCTGGAAGAAGCCGCCGGTAAAAAACTATATGTTTGGCTCGACGCACCCATCGGTTATATATCCTCTACCAAGCAATGGGCGCTGGACAACGGAAAGGACTGGGAACCCTACTGGAAAGAGCAGGAAAAGAGTGAAGACAACAGCTGCCTGGTGCATTTTATCGGGAAAGACAACATCGTATTTCATTGCATCACTTTTCCCGCTATTCTGCATGCACACGGGGATTACATTCTGCCCGAGCATGTTCCTGCCAACGAATTCCTGAATCTGGAAGGTGATAAACTTTCCACTTCCCGGAACTGGGCCGTCTGGCTGAACGAATACCTGGATGAATTCCCGGGCAAGGAAGATGAGCTGCGATATACTCTTGCATCCATCCTTCCCGAAACCAAGGACAGCGAATTCACCTGGAAAGACTACCAGGCACGCAACAACAATGAACTGCTTGCGATTTTCGGCAATTTCATCAACCGGGTGGTGGTGCTCATCCACAAATATTTCGAAGGAAAGGTGCCTGCGGCCGTGCAGCTGGAATCGGTGGACCGGGAGGTTCTGAAGGCGCTGGCCGTCTATCCCGCAAAGATCGGGGAAGCTATCGAGCACTTCCGTTTCCGCGAAGGGCTAGGCGAATTCATGAACCTGGCGCGCCTGGGCAACCGGTACCTGGCCGATACCGAACCCTGGAAACTGGCCAAAACAGACATGGGACGTGTAGGCACAATCCTGAACAGCGGTGTGCAGATTGCCGCCGCCCTGGCGATCGTTTCCGAACCCTTCCTGCCCTTCACCGCTGCGAAACTACACGATCTGTTAAAGCTCTCTTCAGAAAGCTGGGAAGATGCCGGCCGGAGTGATCTCCTGCCCGAAGGACATCAGCTGAACGAAGCCCGGTTACTTTT
>DATCYD010000361.1:0-3252 GCA_036570465.1 Anseongella sp. | reverse complement strand
TCATGCCCGTGGAAGGTCCAGCCTGCTTTCGGGTCGAACCGTTTGGTAGCAGGTTTGGCGATATCGTGCAGAATTGCTGCCCAGCGGAGCCATAGATCGTCCGTATTCCGGGAGATGTTATCGAGTACTTCCAGGGTATGGTAGAAATTGTCTTTATGTGACTTTCCCTTAATGGTTTCCACTCCGTGCAGGTGGGTCATCTGGGGGAAAATCAAATGCAACAGGCCGGTGTCGAATAATAGTCGGAAACCAACCGATGGTTTTGACGCAAGGATGATCTTGTTTAACTCATCGGTAATCCGTTCCTGGGAAACTATACGGATTCGTTCACGTTGCTTCCCGATGGCCATCAGGGATTGTTCTTCAATATTGAAACCGAGCTGGGAGGCAAAGCGAATGGCCCGCATCATACGCAGGGGATCGTCCGAATAGGTGGTCTCCGGATTGAGTGGCGTCCGGATAATCCGTTCACGTAAATCGTCCATTCCCCCAAAAGGGTCCACCAGCTGGCCAAAATGAGGCCCGTTGAGCCCGATAGCCATGGCGTTAATGGTGAAGTCGCGTCGTTTTTGATCATCTTCCAGAGAACCGTCTTCTACGATGGGTTTGCGGGAATTATCCCGGTATGATTCCTTCCGTGCGCCCACAAATTCTACTTCCATATTCTGAAAGCGAAGCATGGCTGTCCCGAAATTCTTAAAAACCGCCACCTTGCTGTGGGTTTTTTCCCCAATCGTCTGCGCAAAGCCGATCCCGTTGCCAACAACGAGGATATCTACGTCTTTGGAAGGTCGTTTTAACAATATATCGCGTACGAATCCGCCGATCACGTAAACCTCCTGTCCGGTTTTTTCGGCGGTTTCAGCGATGATTGAAAATATGGGATGTGAGAGGTGCTCCTGCATCCCGGCAAAAATAAGAAACCTGTTAGATATTCGTGCCGTAAAGCAGGGCTATTTATTTTCGGATGAGGGTGTACTCGCCTCCCGGGCCCAGGCGGATGATGGTAGATGCTTTGGCATTCCTTGAGTTTTTGGTATTGTTAACCTGACCGGCAGATGCGGCCTCGACTGGAACAATGTAGTCAACGCCGTTTAACAGCTCAGGTGTCACTTCTTCGGGTCCGGAAGGAGCTGATTGCCCACTTAGGTTCGCCGAGGTGGAAACGATTGGTTTTCGAAAACGTTCCAATAACTTCTGGCAGAAACCGGGCTGCCTTACAACCCGGATACCGACACTTCCATCCTGATTGATCACATTCGGAGCCAGGCGCCGGGCGCCGGAGAAAATAATGGTGAGCGGGTTTTCGGCAAATTCGATCAGGTCGTAAGCTACTGCCGGGACCTCATACAGGTACTGCTCCAGCTTGTAGTCGGCATCGATCAGGACGATAAAACTCTTTTCAGACGGTCGTTGCTTTAGCCGAATGAGCTTTTTCACTGCTGCTTCGTTGGTGGCATCACAACTGAGCCCCCAGATTGTATCGGTGGGTGTCAGCAGGACGCCCCCGTCCCGCAGGACTTCCAGGGAATTTTTCAGCGCATCCTGCTGTTGACCGGCAGCCTTGTTGGCATTCATCGCATCATGTATCTTTACCTGGGCAGGTCCCAGGTTTATACAGCAACGTTATAATCCCTGAGCGCATCGTTTAACGACGTTTTAAGGTCTGTCGAAGCCTTTCTGCGACCAATGATCAGGGCACAGGGTACCTGGTATTCACCGGCAGGGAATTTTTTGGTATAACTGCCGGGAATGACTACCGACCGCTCCGGAACGCGTCCCTTGTACTCAACAGGCTCATCACCGGTTACATCAATGATCTTTGTGGACGCTGTAAGCACTACGTTGGCTCCTAAAACAGCTTCTTTTTCCACCCTGACGCCTTCGACAACGATACAGCGTGAACCAATAAAACAGCCGTCTTCCACAACCACGGGTGCTGCCTGTACAGGTTCCAGCACGCCACCGATGCCTACACCTCCGCTGAGATGAACGTTTTTCCCGATCTGTGCACAAGAGCCAACCGTTGCCCAGGTATCCACCATGGTGCCCTCATCGACATAAGCGCCGATGTTCACATAAGAAGGCATCATAATTACTCCCTTTGCAAGGAAAGCGCCGTGTCTTGCCAGGGCATGGGGAACTACACGGACACCCAGTTCCCTGAAATTGGTTTTCAGAGGAATCTTATCATGAAAAACAAAAGGACCGGTTTTGATTTCATGCATTTGCTGGGTAGGAAAATAAAGAATGACGGCTTTCTTGACCCAGTCGTTAACGTGCCAGGCATTTAAGATAGGTTCAGCTACACGCAGAGCCCCTTTGTCGAGCAGGTCTATAGTAGCTTCGATCGCTTCAATGACATCGGGATACGAGAGCATTGCCCGGTCTTCCCAGGCTTTTTCAACTTTTTCTCTTAATTCTACTTTCATGCAGTGATTGTTCGTGTTGTTTCCAGATACAAAGAACGCATTTTTTGGGCAAAGTTTGAATAATCTGTAAATTTGAGCATGGCTGAAACGGAAAAACACCGACTGGACAAATGGCTGTGGGCAGTGCGCCTTTTCAAAACAAGGAGCCTGGCCAGTGAAGCCTGTAAATCCGGTAAGGTCAAAATTGACGGAAAAAGCATGAAGCCGTCCCATCTTGTAAAGGTGAGTGAAGAGATTAGTATTCAAAAGGGCGGAGAGAAGAAAATAATCCGGGTGACAGATTTGCTTGAAAAGCGAGTGTCAGCCGTTCTTGCCATCCAGTACTACGAAGATCTGACACCTCCTTCCGAGTCGCAAGGCGGACTCCCCTCTGCGTTCCACGGTCCCGTTTTCACCCGAAACCGCGGCGCCGGCCGTCCTACCAAAAAGGATCGACGGGACATTGATCATCTTCAAAAGGGTTTCTAGTTTCTGGTTGCTTCGCAACGGTTTCTGGTTTGAAGTTTGAAGTTGCTGGTTTCTGGTTGGAAGGTTGGTTGTGGGTTGTTGTTGGGGTTCAAAACTTTTAGGTGTAAATTAAAACCTATAGCTATAGGATTTCTCTTGCGTTAGGTTTTTGTCTTCCGTATCTTTACATCTGTATTCAAACTGAAACCTTACTTAGTGCAAAACCTATGGGCTATTCATCGATTCAACGTGTAGAACTTGAGCTGCCGCCAGGGGTGGTATTTTACCGGCAACGTTCTGATTACAGGCACCGGGCTGTTGCGGGAGATCCTCCGGTGGTTCAGGAACCTCCCTCTCGTTATAATTCCGGGAG
>DATCYD010000360.1:0-2713 GCA_036570465.1 Anseongella sp. | reverse complement strand
TCCAGAACGAATTGGGTGTTAGCTGGTCGTTCGCCGAAGATCAGGGCTATAATACCCCTTATAACCGGATGATGATGAAGAAAAGGGGCGTAGTCCAGGAAATGCTCCCCTATGCTCAATACCTGCCTCAAATGCCGTATGTGCGTGAAAGCCGGCGGATCGTCGGCGTTAAAACACTGGTGGCCGACGATCTCGAAAGAGGGGAGAACGCACGTCATTTCCAGACATCCGTGGCCATGGGCGATTATTACATGGACCTTCACCATACCTATGAGGCCCTGGAATTCGATCTTGACCGAAGCGATTTCACCCAGGATAACGGACCCTTTCAAATACCCTTTGAAGTATTTATACCCGCTGAGCTCGATGGTTTCCTGCCAGCGGAAAAGAATTTTTCGCAGTCGAGGCTGGTCAGTGGCGCCACACGCCTGCAGCCAGTTACCATGCTTACAGGGCAGGCTGTCGGGACGATGGCGTCGTTGGCTGTAAGCCAAGGCGTACAGCCGCGCGACCTGGATCCACTCCGAGTGCAGCTTGAGTTGCTGGACGAAGGCAGCACGCTTATTCAACGATGGTACGCCGATGTCCCCTGGAACAGCGAACTATGGAAAGCTGTACAGGTGCTATGCTTGTATAGAATCATGGATCGGCCGGGCCCCATCACTTCGAAAAACGGCATGGGATTCTCAGCGACGGAAAATTGGGGAACAGACCGGCCGATCAGTGAAAAGGAGGCTGTTGACGGAATACGGAAACTCGCTTTAGTGCTTGGATATACACTCAATGACCCTACACAAGACGCTTTCCGCGGTAGCAGCCTTACAGGCGCCCGGTTTTACGAATTAGCAGGGCAGATCAGTGCTGACCTGACCCGTTTGGTTCAAATTCCGTGGGCGGGCGAGGCTATCACACAAAAGGATTTTGCGCTTTTTAGTCTGAAATGCATACGCAAGGTTTACCGGTAAACGCTCCTTATAAACTGAATCTATGGCTGACATTGCAAAGAGAAATTCACAGAATCCGATCCTGAGGCCGGCGGACCTGGTGCCTTCCGTACCCGGTATGGAAATCGCATGTCTGTTGAACCCCGGCATTTTCCGGTTCAATGGGAAAGTCTGGATGTTGGTCCGCGTAGCGGAAAGGCCACAGCCGGAAGCAGGCATGCTTTCGATTCCCATCCTCTCGGGAGAGGAGATCGAAATAATGAGACTTAAAGAGGACACTCCGGGTCTTGATACAACCGACCCAAGAGTGATCCGGTACAATGGCAAGGACTATCTGACGACCCTGTCGCACCTGCGTTTATTATGCAGCGATGACGGCACGCATTTTTACGATCCGCCGCAAGAGGCTTCACTACGCGGCTGCGGTCAGTTTGAAAGTTATGGCATCGAGGATTGTCGCGTTGCCACGCTGGGAAACACTTGGTACCTCACCTATACCGCCGTGTCTCCGTATGGTGTCGGTGTTGGCATGATGAGTACGGCCGACTGGAACTCCTTTGACAAAATGGGCCTGGTATTGCCTCCGCATAATAAGGATTGCGCGCTTTTTGAGCAGCAGATCGGAGGTTGGTATTATATGCTGCATCGTCCGAGTAGCGTATTTCTGGGAGGAAATTACATCTGGCTTGCCCGCTCGCCCGACCTGTCGCACTGGGGCGATCATGTTTGCATCGCGCAAACACGTGAAGAAAAATGGGACAGTGAGCGTATTGGCGCCGGCGCGTCCCCCATCCTTACTTCAGCGGGTTGGCTTGAGCTCTACCATGGAGCCGATAAGGACCAGCGGTATTGTCTCGGGGCCTTGCTGCTTGACCGGGAAAATCCGGCAAGAGTCCTTGCCCGGTCGGAAGAACCGATCATGGAGCCGCTTGCCGGGTACGAACAAACGGGCTTCTTTGGAAACGTCGTATTCACCAACGGGCACCATGTCAGCGGTGACCGATTGCAGATTTACTATGGCGCTTCCGATGAAGTGATCTGTTCGGCTGATTTTTCCATTCGAGAGATACTGAATACGCTTTCCTAAACACTTTATGAAAATGAAACCAAGAACGAATATTAGAAGAATGAACATGATACAAAAATCTGTTTTTTCAATTGCCTCCCTTCTTTTGGCCCTGTGTGCTACGGCGCAGGAAACTGTTTCGCAAAAAGACATTGACCTGGTAAGGTACATGCCGGAACGCCCTTTCCCATATAAGATGAAAGACTGGAAAGCCATAGCCAGGAAACAGGATTCCCTCCTATTTGATTTTGATGCGCAGGGGACGTTTCTACCACTGATCTGGTGGGATAATACCCAGACCAATTTCCCCGAACGCGGCTTCGGGCTCCCCAGCTATGTGGGCGCACTCCGCAACCGGGAGAAAAAAAATCGTTATGAATCCCTGCCTGTAATCGGTTCGGTACTCGGAGCTAGTCTTGTAGGGATCGACAAAAGCGCCCAGAACGGACATGACTTCGTCGGCATGTGCAGACAGTTTTACAGCAAGCGGGATAACGCAAATCTCATTCTGAATAGTCCCAGGGGGCGGCCAGGAGGTTCCTTCTGGTATGAAATATGGCCGGGGATGGCCTTTAATATGCTGGTTGATCAATATCCTGGGCATGAAGAAATTGGAAAATTGATGCTGTTGAACGCCGAGCATTGGCTCCAGGCTTTCAACGGACTTTCCAACGGGCGTGCCTACCCCAACTTTGACTTTACA
>DATCYD010000359.1:0-12438 GCA_036570465.1 Anseongella sp. | reverse complement strand
CTTATTTAACGGGGTGGCCAGTGTTCAACTGGAACAATACCCCCAGGCAGTAAGGTCCCTTCGTAAGGGGCTGGACATGGCACATGATACCGCTCTTAAACTTCAGTTTTATTCAAATCTGGGAGATGCCTACCATGCAGCCGGCAATCATGCTGCTTCCGACAAGGCTTTTGAAGCAGCGCTGAAACTGGATGATTCAAACGGGCTTATCATGAATAACTATGCCTATTACCTGGCTCTGCGGGAACAACATCTGGAGAAGGCGGCACAAATGTCCAGGGAATCTATCCGGCTGGAACCGGAGAACGTGGCTTATCAGGATACCTATGCATGGGTGCTTTATAAGGCCGGTCATTACGAAGAGGCTTGCAAATGGATCAAAAAGGCGATCGATACATTCCCGCACAGTCCAACTTTCCTGGAACATTACGGGGACATCCTTTTCCGGCTGGGAGAAAAGGGACAGGCCCTGGAAATGTGGAATAAGGCCAGAGAACTTGGCGGAAGATCCGGGATACTTGATAAAAAGATCAGGGAGAAAAAATTATATGACTAACTATCACCGGGTTTGTTTTCTCCTGCTCCTGTTGCTGGCGGGTGGTTGTAAAACAGGAAAAGAAGCTATGGACAGCACTTCTGAGGCGGGTGATCATCTCATCCGAAGGGAAAGGGAGCAGATTCAGTTTTACCGCTCGGCTACCGGAGCGGACCTCTCTTTTTCTTGGTTTGCCGCGCGGGGAAAGGCCTCCATACAGACGGGAAGCAGGAATTATCAGGTAAGCCTGAACCTGCGTATGCAGAAAGACAAGGTAATCTGGGCATCGGTCACTGCTATTCTTGGACTGGAAGTGGCCAGAGCGATGATTACACCCGATAGTATTCTTTTCTTTAACCGGCTTGAGCGAACTTATGTGAGCCAGGATTTTGACTATCTGAAGGAACACGTGCACCCCGGTATCAGTTTCGATTTGCTGGAGGCGGCTCTGACGGGGAACGCACCCGGTTATCTGATGGAACAAAAAGCACAACTCTGGCGGACGTCTGGCGGCTACCGGCTCGAAGGCGCCGAAGCCTTCTTTACTTACCTGCTGAATTTTAATAAGGATTTCAAGGTGCAGCATATTTTTATTCATGAAGAAAAAGACGAGGGTGATTTTAAGGTTGATTATCATAACTTTGAAACCCGTAACGGAAAGCGAGTGCCTACGGCCGTAGTGTTCGCCTCCGATACTGAAAAAGAAAATCTGAAGATTCAGTTAACGTACGACACCTTTACGCTGAACGAGCCCCAGAGTTTCCCCTTTAGGGTTCCAGGGCGATATCGAAGGGTGCAATAGAAACTATGCAGGCATTACTGAAACGTACCGGAATCATCATTACGCTGCTACTGCTTGGGGGGCTGGCCGTCCATGGGCAAACCAGAGTGGAGCTTGAAAAGAGAAAGCAGCAGTTGGAAAAGGATATTGCCTATACTCAGCGGATTCTTAACGAGACCCAAAAAAACAGATCGGCCTCGCTTGAAGAACTTCAGGCGATGAATTCCCAGATCAGAAGCCGGCAAAAGCTGATCAATAATATCAACTCCCAGATCAATGTGCTGGATAATGAGATCTACGGCAATCAGCGGCAAATCCGCTCGCTCCGGGAAAAACTCGAGGAGCTCCAGGCTGAATATGCCTCGATGGTCATATTTGCCTTCCGGAATAAGAATTCCTATTCAAAGCTGATGTTCATTTTTGCCGCTAAAGATTTTCAGCAAGCTTTCCGGCGTATGCGCTATTTGCAGGATATCGGCGAGTATCGCCGTAAACAGGCCGGATATATCCGGGAAACGCAGGCGGCGCTCAACGCCGAGATCGAAAAACTTAAAACCAACAAAGAAAGCCAGGTAAAGCTGCTGGCCGAAAATGAAAAACAGCGCGATGTCCTCAATCAGGATAAGAAAAAACAATCGGCCATCGTAGAAAAGCTCCAGGACAAGGAAGAAGAGCTTAAGAAGCAATTTGCCAGGCAGCAACAGGAAGCCCGCAACCTGGATGCCGCCATCCGGGAGATCATTCAGCGGGAAATTGAAGAAGCCCGCCGCAAAGCCGAAGCGGAAGCCCGGGCCCGGGGTGAAGCACCTGCACCGGAAGTGAGCCGCGGCTCTTCCGCCCTTGCGCTGACCCCGGAAGCCAAGGCCCTGTCGGCCGGTTTTGCCAACAACCGGGGCAAATTACCCTGGCCGGTAGAAGCTGGTGTGATCGTTTCCCGGTTTGGAAGGCATTCGCATCCTGTTCTTGATAATGTAGTGGTCGATAACCTGGGGGTCAATATCAAGACCAATCCGGGATCCGTGGCCCGGGCGGTATTCGACGGGCAGGTAACCAGCATTGTAGAGATGAATGGCAATCTGGCCGTGCTGGTGCGACATGGGGAGTATATTACTGTGTATTCGAAACTGAAATCGGTTTCGGTTAAAACAGGTGATAAGGTGACTACAAAACAGGCGTTGGGCGTGGTCAGGACCAGTCCGGAAGAAGGAACCCGCCTGGAATTCATGGTTTGGAAAGGAACTACGAAACTGAACCCGGAATACTGGTTGTTCGGAAGATAAATTTTTCTCGTATATTTGTGCTATAAATCAGTTAACATGTTTCATAACAGTCTTTTGTTTTTAAATGGGCTAGGAGCCGGCGAGATTATCGTGATCGCGCTGATCGTGCTGTTGCTTTTCGGCGGAAGGAAGATCCCCGAGCTCATGCGTGGACTCGGCCGTGGTGTCAGGGAATTCAAAGATGCCCAGGATGGGATTAAAGAGGAGTTGGATGAGTCGGTAAAAAAGTCCGAAGCCAAAAAGGAATCGTCTCCACAGCCTCAACAGTAATATAAACCGAATAAATTTTCATTGTTGTGGGAACGCAGGAAATAGTATTAATCGGCATGGCCGTGTTATTGTTGTTCGGGGGCAAGAAAATTCCTGAGTTGATGCGCGGACTGGGTAAGGGCATCAAGGATTTTAAAGATGCTTCCAGTGGTGTCCGTGAAGAGATTCAGAATACCATCAGCAGTATTGAAGACAAGAAAAAGTGATCGCGGTAACGCGACCATTGCCGATGTAAGGGAAGCCATTCTCAATGGCCGTCTTTTATTGCCCGGACTGGTGGAACAGTACCTTTCCAGAATCCGGGAACAGGAGCATCTCAATGCCTTTATCGAAGTTTTTGCTGACGAAGCCAGGGAACGGGCCGGATTTGTCCAGGAAAAGGTCCTGAATGGAACCGCGGGTAAACTGGCCGGTCTTATCATTGGTATCAAAGATAACATCTGTTACAAAGATCATCCCGTAGGGGCAGCCTCTAAAATGCTGGACGGCTTTGTGTCGGTGTACTCAGCGACTGTCGTTGAGCGAATGCTCGCAGAAGACGCGATCATCATCGGCCGGCTGAATTGCGATGAATTCGCCATGGGAGCCTCCAACGAAACTTCATTTTACGGACCCGTATTGAACGCAGCCGATACGTCCCGTGTTCCGGGAGGGTCTTCGGGTGGTTCTGCCGTTGCCGTGCAAGCAGGACTTTGCCATGCGGCGCTGGGTACAGATACCGGCGGGTCGGTCCGTCAACCGGCATCCTTCTGCGGCGTTGTGGGGCTGAAACCCAGTTACGGACGTGTATCACGCAAAGGGCTTATTGCCTATGCTTCTTCTTTTGATCAGGCAGGACCGCTTACTCATACGGTAGAAGACGCAGCATTGATCCTGGAAGTGATCGCAGGCTCCGACCCCGGGGATAGTACCACTTCATCTGTAGGAGTGCCTGTTTACAGCAAACAGCTTGATTTCAAAGGCAAGGCAAAAATTGCCTGCCTCAGGGAAGTGCTTGACAGTCCGGGACTTGACAATGGGGTACGCGAATGCATGGAAACGCAGATCAACCGGCTCCGGAATGAAGGTCATGGTGTAGAATTCTGTGATTTCCCATACCTGGACTATGTGGTGCCTGCCTATTATATTCTCACGATGGCAGAGGCTTCTTCTAACCTGGCCCGATACGACGGCGTGCATTACGGGTACCGGAGCCCATCTGCCCAAAACCTGGAGAATACCTATCTGCGGTCCAGAACTGAAGGATTCGGAGAAGAAGTTAAAAGGCGAATCATGCTGGGAACCTTTGTGTTGAGCGCCGGTTATTACGATGCTTATTATTCCAAGGCCCAGAAGGTACGCCGACTGATCCGGGACGCTCTTTTTAAGTTGCTGGAGACCTACGATTTTGTGCTTCTTCCTACAGCGCCAACCCCGGCTTTCAAACTGGGCGAAAAAACAAATGACCCGATCGTTATGTACCTGGCCGATATTTTTACCGTTCAGGCATCCCTGGCCGGACTTCCGGCCATTTCCATTCCAGCTGGAACGCATCCTGAGGGGCTGCCGGTAGGATTGCAGTTGATCGGGAAGAGGTGGGGCGAGCAGGAGCTGCTGGCTTTTGCTCATAACAATTTTTAGCAGCATGCAGATACTAATAATGGCTTTTTGCAGTTATTTCTAGAGATTGAATTATATTTGTTCCGGCTTTACGGATCGCTAAACTAACCAGCTGTTGATGATAAGGCGTTTTCCTTTCCTGATATTATTGTGTCTTTCGGGTGCTGCTGCTTTCGCCGGGTCTGTTGACAGCATTCCGGTTACCGCCGCTGCAGGCACCGGAGTGAAACCGGTAAACGTCCCTCTTTCCTATCGGCAACAACTGGATTCAATTCAACAGCTTGTCCCTCTGGATTATAATGAATATGTCCGGCATTATATAGAGCTTTACACCTACCGGAGAAGGGGTCATATTTCGCGAATGATGGGGCTGTCGGAGTATTATTTCCCCATTTTTGAGCAAGCATTAAAAGAACGCGGCCTTCCTCTTGAGCTAAAATATCTCTCTGTTGTGGAATCGGCGTTGAACCCGATGGCTGTTTCCAGGGTAGGGGCCACGGGCCTCTGGCAGTTTATGTACACCACCGCGAAGGAGTACGAACTGCAAATGAATAGCTATGTAGATGAGCGGCGGGATCCGGTAGCGGCCAGCCGCGCAGCCGCGGACTACCTGAGCAATATGTACGGACGGTACGGCGACTGGCTGCTGGCCATTGCATCCTACAACTGTGGTCCGGGCAATGTGGACCGGGCTATTTATAAGGCTGGGGGAAAATTGGACTTTTGGGCCATTCAACCATATTTACCGGGAGAGACACGTAATTACGTACCTACTTATATTGCTGTTACCTACATCATGAATTATGCAAAGGAGCATGAGATCTATCCGGACGCTCCGGAGCTGGCCTTAGAGCCGGTGCCGGTGCAGGTAGATAAATACGTCTCCCTTTCCAGTTTGTCACGCACCCTGGATATGGACAAGGAGCAGCTTTACCTGATCAACCCCAAATACAGACGCCGGATCGTGAACGGATCCGGCGCCCGGCCACAGACCGTCTGGCTGCCTCCGGTGAAGGCGGAACTGTATGCGAGTTTAAAAGAAAATGGAGGAGAAGCCAGGGCCATCGCTGTTTCAGATGTTGAAGAAGCAGCAGAGCCGGTGGTTTATCGGGTCCGCAGAGGAGATAACCTGAGCGCTATTGCCAATCGCTTTCAGTGCAGCGTACAGGATCTGAAGGTCTGGAATGATTTGCGCAGTAACCGGTTGATGCCGGGTCAGAAATTACGGATAGAGTCCGGTGAAGCAAAAGGCGGATCGGATGCATCCAAATACATTGCTTCCACCTACCGCGTACAAAGAGGAGATACCCTATCAAGTATTGCCGTCCGTTTCAATACTTCGGTGGCGATGCTCAAGGAACTAAATGGCATCAACCGTGCATCCAGCCTGCGGGCCGGCAGCGTTATCCGGGTCAATCCGGAAGGCTGATCCCGCGCTTAAAAACTGACATATTTGTCAGGACTTTTGGATCGCTCGTTCCTTCCCTCCGGAATTTGTATTTTTGACCTTTGAAAACAAGCGCTTAATGAAAAAAACGCGTAAACAGGACGCCCTGGACTACCATGCTTTAGGAAGACCAGGAAAGATCGAAGTGGTCCCTACCAAAGCAACCTCTACTCAGCGGGACCTTTCACTGGCCTACTCTCCAGGGGTGGCCGAACCCTGTTTAAGAATAGCAGAAAACAAGGACGACGTTTATAAATATACTGCCAAGGGAAACCTGGTAGCCGTGGTCAGCAACGGCACTGCCGTGTTGGGGCTGGGCAATATCGGCGCAGAGGCTTCCAAGCCAGTGATGGAGGGGAAGGGCTTGCTGTTCAAGATCTTTGCAGATATTGACGTATTTGACATTGAATTGGGAGTCACCGATACCGATGAATTTGTAAACATCGTCAAAGCGCTGGAACCCACTTTCGGTGGCATCAACCTCGAAGATATCAAATCTCCGGAATGTTTTGAGATAGAGTCTCGTCTGAAAGAGCTGCTTAACATCCCCGTTATGCACGATGACCAGCATGGCACGGCGATCATTTCAGGTGCGGCCCTGCTCAATGCACTGGAGATCCAGAAGAAGAAACTGGAACGGGTCCGTTTTGTGGTAGCGGGCGCGGGCGCCGCGGCGGTTTCCTGCACACGCATCTACATTGCCCTGGGCGCGCGGAAAGAAAATATCGTCATGTTGGATTCTAAGGGTGTCATCCGAAAAGACCGTGATGACCTGGATCCAATCAAGCAGGAATTTGCCACCGGCCGCAAATTGCACACGCTTGAGCAGGCGCTGAAAGGCGCCGACGTGTTTATCGGCTTATCAAGGGCAGATATTATGACCCCTTCCATGCTGAAATCCATGGCAAAAAATCCGATCGTATTCGCTATGGCCAATCCCAATCCGGAAATCGCTTATGACCTGGCCATTAATACCCGGAAAGATATTATCATGGCCACCGGCCGTTCAGACTATCCCAACCAGGTGAACAACGTACTGGGCTTTCCATACATATTCAGGGGAGCGTTAGATGTCCGGGCCACTGCCATTACCGAAGAAATGAAGCTGGCAGCAGTACGCGCCATTGCAGACCTGGCCAAGCGACCGGTTCCCGAAGCAGTAAACCTGGCATATAACCGGCAGAATATCACTTTCGGAAAGGAATACATCATTCCCAAACCCGTTGATCACCGGCTGATCACCCACGTGGCTCCCGCTGTTGCCAGGGCCGCGATGGATGCAGGGGTAGCCCGGCAGAACATCAACGATTGGGACCGATACAAGGCTGAACTGCGAAAGCGACTGGGACTGGATGACTCTATGATGCGCGCGGTCAGCAACAAGGCTAAATCCGACCCCAAACGAGTGGTTTTTGCCGAGGCTGATACTTACAAGATGCTCAAAGCGGCACAGATTGTCATCGAAGAAGGTACTGCCCACCCGATCCTTCTGGGGAACCGGAAAAAAATCAATCAGCTGCTGGAAGATAACGCACTTGATGTATATGACAGCCCTATCATTGATCCGGCTGATATTCCCCAGGAGAAGATAGATGAGTATGCCCGCTTGCTTTATACCCGTCGCCAGCGCCGCGGAATGACAGAAGCCGAGGCTCGAAAATTGATACGCGGGGCGCGCAACTATCTGGGAGCCGCCATGGTAGAGCTTTGTGAAGCCGATGCATTGGTTTCCGGCCTTACCAAGAACTACGCCGAAACCATTCGCCCGGCCCTTCAAATCATTGGTACGTCAGCTGAAGTGAGGAAAGTAGCCGGCATGTACCTCTTGCTCACGCGGAAAGGTCCGATTTTTATAGCCGATACCACCGTGAACGAAGATCCGTCCGTCGAGGATATTGTTGACATTACCCTGCTTATCGAGAAAGCAGTGAGAAAATTTAATGTGCAGCCACGGATCGCATTGCTTTCCTATTCAAATTTCGGGTCGAACGAAGGCGACGTCCCCAGGAAGATGCGTGAAGCCGTGGCACGTTTGCATGCCGCCCATCCGGAACTGCTGGTAGAAGGTGAAATGCAAGCGAATTTCGCCACCAATGCCACTCTGTTGGAAGATAACTTCCCCTTTTCAGCCCTTTCGGGAGAAGCCGCCAACACATTGATCTGTCCCAATCTTGAGTCGGGAAACATTGCATATAAGTTATTGCAGGAAGTAGGAGGCGCCGAAGCTGTAGGTCCCATTCTCCTGGGTATGAAAAAGCCGGTTCACATCTTGCAATTAGGCAGTTCCGTTAGAGAAATAGTTAACATGATCACGATCGCCGTAGTGGATGCCCAGGAAAAAACATCTGTGGTAACAACCCCGCCCGCGAAGCAAAAAGGCCGAACCAAAAACCAGAAACCAGAAATTATTTAAATGATCGCGTTCATCCAGGGAAGATTAGATTTCCTTTGCCCGACATACGTTGTAATAGAAACCGGAGGAGTAGGCTATCACATCCACATCTCTCTGAATACCTATTCCGATGTAGCCAATCGTCAGGAAAACGCAGAGAGACCGGTGAAATTGTTTACCTTCCTGCATGTTAAGGAAGATGCCCATACCCTGTACGGTTTTTCAGAAGAAGAAGAGCGCAAGTTGTTTACCCAGCTTATTTCCGTATCAGGGATCGGACCGAATACAGGCCGCATGATCCTTTCGTCAATATCGCCCGCGGAACTGGAAGAGGCGATTGTCAGCGGCAACGTAAACCTGATCAAAAGTGTCAAAGGGATTGGCCCCAAGTCAGCGCAGCGGATTATTCTGGAGTTGCAGGATCGCCTGAAAAAGGAAGGCCGTTCTTCATTGGGACAAGCGCTTGCCAGCGGGACGGCGCGGGAAGAAGCCCTTTCCGCCTTGATCATGCTCGGCTTTGCCAGGAACACAGCAGAGAAGGCGGTGGGCGCCGTTCAGAAAGAAACACCCGGAGCGCCGGTTGAACAGATTATCAAACACGCCCTGAAACTTTTGTGAATCTATTGACCTAAACTTGAAACCTGCCTTAAACATACTTCGTCACCTTTTCTTGTCGGCGCTGATTGCCATGACAGGATTGTTGTCCGTGGCATCGGCCCAGGATGCCATTTCCGGAGACAGCATTCCGCCTGCCGATACGACCGTTCAGCTGCAGTATCCCCTGGAAGATTACCCCACTGTACTGGGAGCGCCGCGGTCGGGGATCGACCTGAGGCCCCCTTCCAACGTGACAAGAAGTATTGAATACGATCCGCAAACAAAAAAATATTACATCACCGAAACCATTGGAAACATTACCTACCGCATGCCTCAATACCTCAATTTTGATGAGTACGGGGAGCGGGAACTGGAGCGCATCAAGCGCGAATACTGGCTGCAGCGGACCGGTTCTTCCGCCATCTCACAGAACCGGGGAGTGATTCCAAAGCTGGAAGTCAGGGGAGAAACCTTCGACCGTCTCTTCGGTGGCAACTTCGTGGATATCCGTCCGCAAGGCCTGGCCGAAGTAACCTTTGGCGGGCAGTTTAACAATAACGCCAACCCTCTTTTCAATGAACGCCAACGCCGGCAGGGCAGCTTTAATTTCAACCAGAATATCCAGATGAACCTGGTGGGGAATATCGGAGAGAAGCTCCGGGTAACCACCAATTATAACAGCCAGGCCCAGTTTGACTTTGAAAACCAAATCAAGTTCGAATATACCGGCTATGAGGATGAAATTATACGGAAGATCGAAGTTGGACAGGTTAATTTGCCTATCAGTGGAAGTCTGATCACAGGTTATCAATCACTTTTCGGGGTAAAAACCCAGCTACAGTTCGGTAAACTGGGCGTTACCACCGTGTTCTCGCAGCAAAAAAGCCAAACGAAGGAGATCAGACTCAACAATGGGGCGCAGGTAAACGAATTTGAGATCAAAGCAGACGAATACGAAGCCAATAAACACTATTTTCTGGCACAGTATTTCCGGGAAACCTACAATCGTTCCCTGGCCAACCTTCCCTATATTGGTTCGGGGGTAGTGATTAACAAAATTGAAGTATGGGTCACCAATAAGACCAATAATTATAATAACTCCCGCGACATTATTGCTTTTCTCGATCTTGGAGAGAACAATCCTCATAATCAGAACCTGTTTACCGGGGGAAGCGCATATTCCCGGGTGCCATCGGGTTTCGAAAGTCCGGCTTTCCCTCAACCTTCCAATAACCTGCTGGAGACAATCCCCGAGGCTTTCCGGAATTCGAATGATAATAGCATCGCCAATTATTTTGCTGCTTCCGGCGGAAGTGATAACTACGTAAAGCTCACTTACGCCCGCCAGCTTGGCGCTACGGAATACACGTTACATCCCACCCTGGGTTATATCTCGCTTAACCAGGCGCTGAATGCCGATGAGGTGCTGGCCGTAGCTTTTCGCTATACTATAAACGGCGTGGAGTACCAGGTAGGGGAATTTTCAACCGATATACCAAGTGATCCAAACAATCAGACGGTACTTTATACCAAACTCCTGAAAAACGAAACCCTGAAAACAAGCTTGCCGACCTGGGACCTGATGATGAAGAATATTTATTCACTTCAGGCATTTCAGGTAGAGCAGCAGGATTTCCGACTGGATGTTTTCCGGCTGGACGAATCCACAGGCGTGGAACAACCTGTGATTGCCGAAGGTTCACAGACGGCGGGCAAACCTTTTATTCAGTTGGTTCAACTTGACCGGATCAATAGCCAGCAGGCGCCTCAGCCTGACGGGGTTTTCGACTTTGTACGGGATATTACCATAGACCCGGTAAACGGACGTATTGTTTTCCCGGTAGTGGAGCCGTTTGGTGAAGATCTGGCCAGGCAATTTGCTCCGGGCGAAACAGAGCTGATAGAAAAGTATGTCTTCCGGGAACTATATGATTCCACCAAATATGTGGCCAGGCAGCAAGCCGAGGTGAATAAATATTTTTTCAAGGGAACCTATCGTTCAGGCTCCGGTTCGGAATTTTCTCTCAATGCCATCAACGTGCCACGGGGATCGGTGGTAGTCACTGCCGGTACCACGCCCCTGATCGAGGGGGTGGATTATACCGTTGACTATAACCTGGGCCGGGTGCGGATCCTGAATGAAGCCATTCTGAATTCAGGCATGCCGGTGAGTATTAAGTTGGAGAGCAACGAGCTGTTTGGCTTGCAATCCAAAACGCTCTTTGGTACGCGGCTGGACTACCAGATCAATGATAAGCTGGTCCTGGGAGGAACATTCATGAATCTGAAAGAGCGCCCGCTGACGCCGAAGGTGAATGTGGGAGAAGAAGCAATCTCTAATACGATATGGGGGATGGATGCCAGTTACCGCTCGGATTCCCGCTGGCTGACCAAACTGGTTGATAAGCTTCCGTTGCTGGAAACCCGGCAGACTTCAACCATTACCTTCGACGCGGAATTTGCACATCTGGTTCCGGGGCATGCACGTTCATTAAATGTAGCCGGAAGCAGTGGCGGGGTGTCTTATATTGATGATTTTGAAACCAGCCGATCCATAATAGACCTGAAGAATGCTACTAACTGGTACATTTCCAGCACCCCCATGTTGTTTCCTGAAGCTTCGGCCAGCAACGACCTGAGTTATGGGTTCAACCGGGCAAGATTGGCTTATTACAATATCGATCCGATCTTTTACAATAAGAACAGTAATCTGAACCCGGACAATATCCGAAATAATAAGAATGAGCTTTCCAATCATTATGTGCGCGAGGTGCTGGAACGGGAAGTGTTTCCCAATAAGGAATCGATCAGCAGTCAGCCCAATGTGATTGCTACGTTGAACCTGAGCTTTTATCCCGATACGCGCGGGCCCTATAACTATACCAGTTCGGGACTGAACGCGGACGGAACATTTGCTGATCCAACGTCAAAATGGGGTGGCATCATGCGTCGCATTGAAACCAGTGATTTTGAATCGCTGAATGTCGAATTCGTGGAATTCTGGGTATTGGATCCGTTTATTAATGATCCTGCAGCTGAGGGTGGCGACTTGTATTTTAACCTGGGAAATATCTCGGAAGACGTGTTAAAGGACGGACGGAAAAGTCTGGAAAACGCCCTTCCGGTAGATGGATCGATGGATGATGTGGATCAGACTGTTTGGGGTAGGGTGGGACGGATCCAGCCGGTCACCGATGCGTTTGATAATAATCCGGATGCGCGCCGCCGGCAGGATGTGGGTCTGGATGGTTTAGACAGCCAGGAGGAACAGGAATTTTACCAAGGCTTCCTGCAGCAACTCCGCGCTGTGTTGCCTGTCGGTTCGCCGGGATTGGAATCGTTGGAGAACGACCCTTCTTCGGATGACTTTGCCTACTACCGGGGGGGCACTCAGGATAGCAGGAATGCGCTGATCATGGAGCGTTACGAGCGTTATAACGGGATGGAAGGCAACTCCAAAACCGCCCAGCAATCGGCAGAGGATTTTGGGGTAGAGAATAGTGCCGCCACTTCGCTTCCCGATGCTGAAGATATTAA
>DATCYD010000358.1:0-21253 GCA_036570465.1 Anseongella sp. | reverse complement strand
AAGCTGCACCACACTCATACCGGTAATATGTTCATGAAGGAAAGCGTTCAGGCGAGCCACTTCGGTCCGTACCTGCTGAAACGAGGATTTAATTGCTTCCTTGAAAATATAAGTGGCCAGCATCAGCACCGGGATGGGTGTCAGCACCACCAGGGTCAGCTCCCAGTCAGCATAGAACATCACCGCCATAATGGTAATGATCTGAAGAATATCTCCGATGATGATGATCAGCCCCTGGGAGAACACGTCGCCAATAGTCTCCAGGTCAGACACATTCCGTGTAATAAGCGTGCCAATAGGCGTCCTGTCAAAATACCTGAGCCGCAGCGAAGTGATGTGGTTAAAAGTATCGGTGCGCATGTCGCGAACCACTGATTGCCCAAGCACATTGGTATAATAGGTATGGCTGTATTTTACGACAACTTCCATCAACAATACCAGGAGCATCAGCAGGATCATTCTGCCAAGGCCATTCAGGTCATTGATTGAAATGTATGTATCAACCGTATGCTCGATCAACCAGGGACGCAACGGCGCCAGTACGGCCAGCAAAACAGTTAGCATAATGGACCAGAAAAAGATCTTCCGGTAAGGCCGCGCGTAACGAAGCACTCGTTTTATCAGGCTTAGATCTAGTGCATTTCCGGTTATAGCCATTGTTCAGTTTAAATCGGTCAGCTTGTTCAGTGTATATAAGGATATTGTACCTCCGTCAGATAAAGCCCTTCCGCAGGCACCGATTCACCGGCATCAGACCGGTTTCCCCGTCCGGCAATGACCTTCAGATCAGCCAGGCTCAATTTGCCACGACCCACCTCCAGCAAAGTCCCTACAACCGCCCGCACCATATTCCTCAGAAACCGGTTAGCGCTGATATGGAACGTAAGCCCATCGGTGGTTTCAATCCATTCCGCCCGGGCAAGGGTACATAACGTGGTCCCCGAACCCGCATGGCTCTTACAGAAAGAGGCAAAGTCCGTGATCTGCCGTAGAAATTCTGCACCTTTGTTCATTTGCTCAAGGTCAAAATCATTCCGGGTCCTCCAGCTTCGCTGGTGCAGAAAAGGGTCTTTTGTAAAATGCATCCGATACTGGTACGAACGTAAAACCGCGTCAAATCTTGCATGAGCATCGGCATGCACCGGAATAAACCGCCGCACAGCAATATCATGAGGCAATAACGCATTCACCCCCGAAACTGTTTTCAGCTCGTCAAACGGCTTTTCCACGTCGAAGTGGGCGAACTGTTGAAACGCATGTACACCCGCATCTGTCCGCCCGCTTCCGGTCGTAGCCACCACCTGTCTCAATACTGTCGAAAGCGCCTTATCCAGCAATTCCTGGACCGTCAGCGCGTTCGGCTGTGTCTGCCAGCCATGATAATTAGTACCGTTGTAGGAAATTTCAACAAAAAACCGGGGCACTTTTCTATTTTCGTCAAAAATAGAAAATTCCCACGGGAATCCTGTTTTGGCAAATGAATGGAAAAGAGCTACCCTTGTTTGGTTCGTCGTCCCGGATTCATGGAGAAGCCAATCGCTGCCCCTATAAGAAGGCCAATGATCACCCGGCTCCATGAAAAAGGATGCCCTTGTATCAATGGTAATAGCAACCCGAAAACGACGGAGAAAAAACCGCCTGACCAAAGGCTGTTACTCAGCCACCACCGTTCCCCATAAGGATCCTTCCTGTATTGCTTCTCTAAATCGCGGAACCTGGCCGGCTGCGCCCGCAACCAGTGTTCCTTCAGGGGCTTCTTAAACCAGATCCACAGTGGAAAGGTAACGGCCAGCACCAGCATGGAGGAAATGCTGATCATACAAGGGATCACGTTTCCGCAATTCGAACAGTAAAGTCCGAACCAATTTTTCACATGCGTGTCGAACAACGGCGACCATGTACGGGCATCGTGCAGCTTCCCGCAATGAGGACAAGGGGTAATGGTTCGTGCTGATTCCGGGCCTTCAAGGGTTTTATCGATCAGTTGAATAAGAGGCATGCGCGCTCCGGCACCCAGCTCCATCAGAAAGGAAAAAGGGTTCAGCGCCTGGAAAAGCCATAACGGACTTTTCCGGGTACGTATTTTATATTGGTCAGGATTAAATACCATGGCTTTGCTTTTACTAAGGTATCTATTTTCCGGTGAAAATCTCCTATCTTTGTCGCAAAATTCAAAGCGGCGGATGATCCAACGTATTCAAACCATCTGGCTGATGTTCGGGTTACTGGGCGTACTGTTTGTACTCACACTCCCGGCCATCACCTTTACAACCAATGCTGGTGGCGTGTCCACCGAAGTAACCCATGTCATCAAGGGCACAGGACATTACGAAGCAACGGGAGACCAGGTGCAGAAGACTGAAACTTTTACCATCGGGATCGCACTGGTAGGTTTCCTTGCCGCGGCATATTTGCTTTGTATCTTTTCTTTTAAAAACCGGAAGCGCCAGCTGGCGTTATGCTGGATCATTATTTTACTCATCTTCGGCCTGGTGGCTCTGCTGGTATTAAAACTACAGCCCTATCAGGACGCGGATATTCACAATCGACAGCTGGGGATTAGTGCGTTCCTGCCAACTGTTTCCATAATTTGCACGCTTCTTGCCCGCCGGGCAATTGCCAGGGATGAAGCCCTGGTGCGGTCGGCCGACAGGCTGCGTTAACTATTCAACGATTCAAATGACAGACTTTAAGTCGCTTGGCCTCTCGGAGGCCTTGCTCAAAGCCACTGATAGCATGGGCTTTGTTAACCCTACTCCCATTCAGGAGCAGGCAATTCCCGTATTACTTCAGGGAGATTCCGACCTGGTGGGCCTGGCCCAGACCGGGACTGGAAAAACCGCGGCCTTCGGCCTGCCCATGCTGCAACTGATTGACGCATCGGCCCGTCATCCGCAGGGGCTGATCCTTTGTCCCACGCGGGAACTATGCCTGCAGATTACAGGCGACCTCCAGGCGTTCAGCCGTTTTCTTGGCAATGTAAATGTGGTAGCCGTGTACGGTGGAGCCAATATTGTCACTCAGATAAAGGAATTAAAGCGGGGCGCCCAGATCATCGTCGCCACCCCGGGCAGAATGCTGGATATCATCAACCGAAGGGCCACCGACCTCTCCGATATCCGCTACCTGGTACTCGACGAGGCTGATGAAATGCTTAATATGGGCTTCCAGGAGGACATTAACAGCATCCTCTCCAATACCCCTGCCTCGAAGCGAACCTGGTTGTTCTCAGCCACCATGCCCAATGAAGTAAAGCGCATTTCCCGCAATTACATGACCGATCCGGCAGAGATTACCGTAGGCGGAAAAAATACCGGCAACGTCAATATCGAACACGAATATTACGTGGTCAAAGCCCGCGATAAATACGCGGCCCTGAAGCGCATCGTGGATTACCATCCGGAGATATTCGCCATTATTTTTACCCGTACCAAACGGGAAGCGCAAGAGATCGCCGAACATCTGATCCGCGATGGTTATAATGCGGATGCACTCCATGGAGATCTCTCCCAGCCGCAGCGTGACAAGGTTATGAAGCGATATCGCGACCGTTCTCTGCAATTGCTTATTGCCACTGATGTAGCGGCCCGTGGTATCGATGTGAGCGATATTACACACGTGATCAACTATTCCCTGCCTGACGATATCGAAAATTACACACACCGGAGCGGCCGTACCGCCCGGGCGGGTAAATCAGGCGTTTCCATCGCCATTATCAACAGCCGCGAAACCGGTCGTATCCGTCAGATCGAAAAAGTCATCGGGAAGAAGTTCGAAAAGAATGAAATCCCAAATGGTTACGATGTCTGCGAAAAGCAACTCTTTGCCTTGATCCATAAAGTACACCAGGTCAAGGTAAACGAAGAACAGATTGGCCCGTATCTGAACCGGATCTACAAGGAATTTGAAAATCTGGATAAAGAAGAGCTGATCCGCCGCTTCGCTTCCCTTGAATTCAACCGTTTCCTGGAATATTACATGAACGCCCCCGATCTGAACTCCAGTGACGAAAGGCCGGCCAAAGGAAGGGAAAAGGATCGTTACGTTCCTGACAACCGCTTTACGCGCATGTTCATCAATGTGGGTTCGGTGGATAATTTCACCCGCGGCGACATGCTGCGTTTCATTTGCGATAATTCCGGCATCAGCGGACAACAAGTGGGGCGAATTGACCTGAAAGGCATTCATACCTTCTTCGAAGTAGCCTCGAGCGAAGCAGACACGGTTTACAACGAACTAAAGAGCGTCTCGTTCAATGGAAGAAAAGTCCGGATCGATTTCGCCGAAGGCAACAAAAGCGCTGGCGGACGTCCGTTCAAAGGGGGAAGACCTGGAGGAAAACCCGGTGGAAAACCGGCACGCAAGGGGTCCCGCAAGCCAAAACATTAATTGTAGAAGTAAAGCCGGACCTCATTCCGGGAGCCGTGCAGCGCCTCATCAGCAATGAAAATAGGCAATCCCACAACGATCCCACAGGACCTCATCCTGGTAAATGAACAGGATGAGGTAACCGGTCATGGCGAAAAGATGGACGTCCACCGGAAGGGATTGTTGCATCGTGCTTTTTCTGTATTGATCGCCGATGACGCCGGCCGGTTGCTCCTTCAAAAACGTGCCCCCGAAAAATACCATTCCGCCGGTTTATGGACAAACGCCTGCTGCAGCCATCCCCTTCGGAGCGAAGACACTGTATCGGCAGCTCATCGCCGGCTTCAGGAAGAACTGGGATTCGACTGTGGCCTGAACTTTGCTTTCAAATTCATTTACCGGGCCAAACTGGACAAAGGGCTTATCGAACATGAGCTGGATCATGTCTTCACCGGCCGCTACAACGGCCCTGTCCGTCCAGACCCCTCGGAAATATCAGAAATAGCCTGGGTTAACCCGAAAGAGCTCCTCGCCCGCATGCACCAGCAGCCGGAAGCCTACACGATATGGTTCCGGATCATCATGGAACGCGCCGGCGAATTAGGGATAAAAGACCTTTACTAAGGGACATGTCCAAAACCGGCGCCACCAACATCCTCCTTTACCCAAGGATGGAGAAGCATGCGCAATAATCAGGTTCCTGGGCATAAATACTTATTCAATAACAGCGATTTTGATTAACCCCTCCTTTCCCCTCTCTTCAAACTTTTTTGCTTGCTGATGGTTTGTTTATACTTGTAAACGCTGGTACTTTATGGATTGTAAAACCGCTGAGCCAATTAACATGGAATTTGCCCAAACGGGGTTCTTTAGTAAGATTATTACTGACTATCTTGAAAACGCGCCTTCCCTACAGCCGTTCTACCGGTACCGGCCCGATGTTGAAAGTTTTAAAGAAATTATACGGTCCAGACAGCAATCCGGCTTAGAAACTGGTGACAGGGAGGTACTTGCCAAGGCGCTAAAATCTCAGTATGGGCCGGATTTGCTATCTCCGGAGTTAGAGAAAACCATTGAAAGTCTTGTTTCTCCCGATACGTTTACGGTGACAACGGGACACCAGCTGAATATCTTCGGAGGACCGCTTTACTTTATTTACAAGATCATTGCAACGATTAACCTGGCAGAGGCGGTTGAAAAAGTTAACCCGGGCAAACGGATTGTGCCGGTATTTTGGATGGCGACTGAAGATCATGACTTTGAGGAGATTAACCATACTTATATTTTCGGCAAGGAGCTGAAATGGGACCGGGAAAATAATGGCCCTGCCGGACGCATGGACCTGGCGGGCATGGACGGGGTTCTGGACCAGCTAAAGGGTATTCTGGGAACGTCGCCCGAAGCCGAAAAGATCGTATCCTTATTCGGAGGGGCGTATTGGGGACATCAGACACTGGCGGCGGCCACCCGGTACTTTGTACACCGGTTGTTGGGAAAATATGGGTTGCTTATTCTGGACGGGGATGATCCTAACCTGAAGGCGTTGTTCGCAGGTATCATCAAAAAAGATATCCTTGAGGGGGTGAGTAACCAGCAGGTAACCGCCACGGATGAACGTCTTCAGCAGGCGGGATATAAGGTACAGGCTCATTCCAGGGAAATCAATTTTTTCTACCTGGAGAAGGGGTTGCGGGAACGGATCGTGGAAGAGAACGGTCAGTATCATGTTTTGAATACAGAAACTCACTTTTCAAGGGAAGACCTTGTGAAAGAAATCGATGAACATCCGGAAAAATTCAGTCCGAATGTGATCATGCGACCACTTTATGAGGAAAGGATATTGCCTAACCTGGCTTATATCGGCGGTGGTGGCGAATTAGCCTACTGGATGCAGTTGCAGGCTGTCTTTGAAGCGCACCATGTTCATTTTCCGGCATTGATCCTGAGAAATTCCGTATTGCTGATCGATGAAAACAGTCAGAAAAGGCTGGATTCTCTCCGCGTTTCGCCTACAGATCTGTTCCAGCCGGCGGAGCAACTGGCTGCCCGGTTTGTAAAAAGTCATTCCGAAAATGAACTCAGCCTGGAAGCAGAAAGGAGCGATTTCGAAAAAATATTTGAGCTCGTGAAAGAAAAGGCTTTCGCTGTTGACCCCACCCTGAAAGACAGCGCCGAAGCAGAGAAAGCACGGTTTTTTAATTCGTTGAAGGGCCTTGAAAACAAGTTGGCAAAGGCCAGTAAGCGTCGTTTCGAAACTGAGCTATCGCAGCTGACCCGTGTCCAGGAAAAATTGTTCCCCGGTGCCGGACTTCAGGAGCGGCATGACAATTTCATCCCCTGGTACCTGAAATATGGTCCCGGTTTTATTGACTTGCTGAAAGATAGTCTGCCTCCCTGCCTAAACAAATTCCAGATCCTTACTGTTAGGTAATGTGGCTCCTGCCGTTAAGAAATTGCAAATGGACTACGTAAACTTATCCGAAGAAACACTCAGAACATTTACTATTAATATTTTTCAAGCCATTGGCGTGCCGGAGGAAGATGCCGGGCAAGCGGCTGACGTGCTTCTGCGCTCAGACATGCGGGGGATCGACTCCCATGGTGTGGCCCGCCTGAGCGGTTATGTGCGCCTGTGGGAAAAGAAACGGATCAATTCCAACCCGAATGTACGCATCGTCCACGAGACACATAGTACGGCTACCGTCGATGGAGACAGTGGTTTGGGGTTGGTGGTAGCGCCGAAAGCCATGAAGATCGCGATTGAAAAAGCCTCGGATCATGGCTCAGGATGGGTATCGGTGCGCAATTCAAATCACTTCGGAATTGCTGCATATCATGCCATGATGGCACTGGAAAAAGACATGATTGGCATGTCGATGACCAATGCAAGCCCGCTGGTTGCCCCGACACATTCGGCTGAACGGCTGCTGGGGACCAATCCTATTTGTTATGCTTTCCCGGCAGGAAAATATCCGCCTGTAGTTATCGATATGGCTACGGCCGCTGCTGCCAATGGAAAGCTGGAGATTGCCCAACGGACCGATAGCATCGTTCCTGAAGGCTGGATTCAGAACAAACTTGGCCATCCTTCAACCGACCCTACCGAACTCCGGAAGGGAGGTGCTTTGCTGCCGCTGGGAAGTGATCCTACACATGGCAGCCATAAGGGTTTTTGCCTGAGCGCCGCTGTGGACATTCTATCATCAGTACTTTCGGGAGGTAATTACGGCCCCTGGGTGCCCCCATTTGTTGCGTTTCTGGAGCCTCCTTCCGACCCGGTTGGCCTGGGCATCGGTCATTTCCTGGGCGCCATGCGTATTGACGGTTTTCGTCCTGCGGAGGAATTCAAACAACACATGGATAACTGGGTGGCCCGATTTAAGCAGTCACGTCCCGTGGATGAAAACTTTCCGGTGGTCATTCCAGGCGAACCAGAAACCGCAGCTGAACAGGAAAGAAGCCGAAGTGGTATTCCAGTAATCCGCCCGGTTTACGAAGACCTGAAACATCTTTCCCGAAAATTCAACATCACTCTTGATTAACGGCGATAGGATTTTTTTAGTAAATGTCGGCCCGATACTTTAACTAAATTAATTATGAAAAGAGTAATTGCTACGTTTTGTTTTGTTATCCTGCTGGCCGTTTCCATGCTTTCCGCAAAAGCCCAGAACGCTGCCGTGGACGATCTTGGATGGAGAATAGGCTCCCAGGCTTATACATTTCGCCTCTTTACCCTGGAAGAAGCCTTGGGAAAACTGAATACCCTTGGATTGAAATACGTGGAACTGTATCCCGGTCAGAAAATTGGCGCCGGCCTGGGCGATGAAACCACCAACCACAACGCCAGTCCTGAAACAATTCAGAAATTAAAGCAATTGCTCAAATCAAAGGGCATTCAACCGGTATGTTATGGCGTAGTCAATGGAAAGAATGAAGCCGAATGGAGAAAGATATTTGAATTTGCCCAAGAGTTGGGAATTGAGATTATCACTTCTGAACCAGCCTTTAACCAATTGGATCTGGTAGAAAAGCTATGTGAGGAATATAAAATCAAACTGGCCATCCACAACCATCCCCTGCCCTCCGGATACTGGCATCCGAAGCTCATTTCCACCCTGCTGAAAGACCGCAGCCCGCTGATGGGCGCCTGTGCAGATATTGGACACTGGGTACGTTCAGGCCTGGATCCGATCGAATGCCTGCAGCTGCTGGAAGGCCGGGTGATCAGCTTCCACATCAAGGATATGAACAAGTTTGGGGTACGGAGCGCACACGATGTCCCCTGGGGAACAGGATACAGCAATATCCCAGCCGTGATGCGCGAAATGAAGAAGCAAGGATTCAAAGGCGTTTATTCCATTGAATATGAGCACCACTGGGAAAACAATGTGCCGGAAATACAGGAAAGCCTGAAGTATTTCTACCGGGTGGCTGAAGCCCTGACGGCGGAATAAAATATCCCGTTACTAATTTCAGGCCCGGCACACGCCAGATCAGCGTTGCCGTGCCTTTTAATTTTCCGGATTAATCGATACCGTTGAACAACCTGTTCCAGCGGATCTTATTCAGGAAGGTTCCATCGGTATCCCAGGACATCCAGATAAACAGCGCCTTCCCAACCACATGATCTTCCGGGACAAAGCCCCAGTAACGAGAGTCAAGTGAATTGTGGCGGTTATCTCCCATCATGAAGTAATAGTTCATTTTGAAAGTATAACTATCGGCTTTGCTGCCGTTGACATACACCTCGTTCCCTTTAATTTCCAGGGTATTGCCTTCATAAACACGGATAAGCCGTTCGTAAAAGGGCAGGTTCTCAGTGTTCAGGGGTATTGTGACCCCTTCTTTCGGGATCCATAGCGGACCGTAATTGTCGCGGTTCCAATGCAAAGAGGTGTCTCCGGGAAATACGTGTCCGCCACCAAGGTCCGGTTCGTTCTTTCCGAGAATATGCTCTTCCATTTCTTTCACGTTGCCAAATTTACGAATGGCTTCCGCCTGACGGTCCGTAAGGCTTTTAAAGAAATAGAGGTCCCGCTGGCGATTCTGAACCCTGTAATTATCGCCGCTCAGATCATCCTTGCTAAGGCCCAGATCCCGCAGCGCATCGTAGTTGAACGATTCGCCGTTAGTCCGGACAAAATAGGACGATTCCATATCCTCCGGCTCGGGTTGTGCCGCCCCGTTGATATAAATTTTAGAATCAACGATCGTCAGCGTATCGCCGGCAATGGCCACACAGCGCTTGATGTAGTTTTCCCGCTTATCAACGGGCCTGTCTATCGGATCGGCCGGATAGTTGAACACCACCACATCCTGCCTTTCGATATCTTCAATGCCTGGAAGGCGGTAATACGGCAACTGAATGGCCGTAGAATAAGATTTTACATCACGCGTCAGCGGCATGGTATGATGAGCAAAGGGAAAAGCCAGGGGAGTCATGGGCACCCGCGGGCCGTAATTCAGCTTACTTACGAAAAGAAAATCGCCTACAAGCAATGATTTCTCCATTGAAGGGGTAGGAATGGTATAGGCTTCAATAAAAAAAGTGCGAATAATTGTTGCAGCGATCACCGCGAAAACCACGGCGTCCACCCACTCACGGGTCTTGCTTTTTGGCTTCCGGGGCTTGCGCTCCGCATTATTTTTTTTTGTCCAGAATTTCCAGTTCATCGAGTGAGAATATGATGTTAGTTCGTAAATATAGTCTTTTCCCTTAATTAAAGCGTAGCATGTCCTTCATGGTAAACACGCCCTTACGGTCTTTTACCCACTCAGCCGCCGTTACCGAACCACTGGCAAATCCCGCCCGGTTGAAGGCAGTATGCCGAAGTTCCAGCGAATCTATGGCTGATTGATACGTCACCGTATGCGTTCCGGGCACAAGGTCTTCTCTCAACGATCTGATCAGCAGTTTATCCCCAGAGGTAGAAACCGTACCGTTCTCCCAGGATGTTTTACGGGTAACTTGCTCCAAAATGCCTTCCGCCGCCGTAATGGCCGTCCCGCTGGGTGCGTCCAGCTTTTGAGTATGATGAATCTCCTCAATGCTAACATCGTAATCAGGCCGATCGTTCATGATACCAGCCAGCACCTTATTCACATGAAAGAAAACAGCCACCCCAATGCTGAAATTGGTTGCATGGAACAAGGTCCCCTCCATTTCCCCGCACTTTCCGGCCAGCTCATCAAAACGGTCGTACCAGCCCGTTGTACCCACAATTACAGGAACCCCCGCCTCAAAACAGGCCAGTATGTTCCCGGGCGCAGTCCCCGGAGTAGTAAATTCAATGGCCACATCGGCCCGGGAAAGCTTCTCCGGAGACAAATCAGCAGAGTTACCGACATCGATCTTCAACAGAATCTCATGTCCCTGCCGGATGGCTGCCTTTTCCACCTCTTTACCCATTTTACCATAACCGATCAACGCAATCTTCATATTTTCTCTCTTTGAACTTGTTCTCTCCCTGGTTATTGAATTGCCAGTGTGATTGAAAGCCCCGGCGCTGCTCCCATTCCTCCGGCGGCCCCTACAGCATCATATTGAAACGAAGGGCTTACCCGCATACTCAGATCCTGGCTGATATCGAAATTTGAGAGCTCAGCATCCACATAAGCATCCACAATATTCAACCCATAAAGCACCCCAACGCCGATGATGCACAAATCCCGGTAACGCCTGTAATAATTACGGGCCTCAATGATCCGGGAACTTGGAATGATCTCTTCATCGTATTTGGGAACCGTCAGCGGATCACCGTCCCCCCGGTAATTCAACTCGCGGACAAATTCGCTGTAATAATTCTGATTGAAATTTATAGCCACTCCCAGCGCCACAAAACCACCGTAAACAATGGGTATCTTCCAGTATTTCCGGTTATAAAACTGTCCGCCACCAGGAATAATGGCCGAATACAACAACGCTTTCCCAGAAGAAATGGCAATTTCCCGTTCCTCTCTGCGCTGCTTCCGCCCGGATTCCGGAACCGCTATCGAATCCCCTCCGGCGGCTTGCCCGATGACAGTAGCAGCCGTATCCAGGCCAGGTACCTGATTCACTTCATCAGCAGGAAGCGCCACACTGTCCACAGCGACGTCCTCCGGAACAGGAATGGTATCCAGCCGCTTCACACCGGGTGCAATGGTATCAATATCCTGCCCCATCGTCACCGGCGCGGTCAGCAATACCAGCAGTCCCGCGAGAATGCATGTTCTTTGTATGGAATAATTAGCCAAGGATATCGAGGATACGGGTCAGGTCATTCCTGGAAAGCACAGGGATCTCAATTCTTCCTTTACCCGCCGGATCGACCTTCAGTTGTACTTTGGTTCCAAATCTGGATGACAACCCATCTGCTATTTTTCGATATTCATATGGAAGCTGCCCGGGTTTCTTTGCTTTCTTCTCCGGTTCTGAACCTACCTGCCGGACAAGCTCTTCCACCTTCCGGACCGAAAGGCCTTTGTCAATGATCTCCCGGAATACCCAAAGTTGCCGGTCAGCCTCAGGGATCGTAATCAGCGCCCGGGCATGACCCATGCTAATCTGTTCGTCACGGATAGACGCCTGGATGGCGGGAGGCAATTTCAGCAAGCGCAGGTAATTGGTTACCGTTGACCGGTTCTTACCCACTCTGTCGCCCAGCTGATCTTGTTTCAGATCGCATTCATCGATCATCCGCTGATAGCTGATGGCAATTTCAATGGCGTTCAGATTCTCACGCTGAATATTCTCGATCAGCGCCAGTTCCAGCATACCCCGGTCATCGGCCAAACGTATATAAGCAGGAATTTCCTGAAGCCCGGCCATGCGCGAGGCCCTCAGCCTGCGTTCCCCGGAAATCAACTGATAAAGCCTATCCCCCGCCTTCCGTACCGTTACCGGTTGAATGATCCCCTGCAAACGGATGGAATCCGCCAATTCCTGAAGGGCAGTTTCGTCGAAATCGTTCCGGGGCTGGAAAGGGTTGGTCTCGATCTCATCCAGAGGAATCATCAGCACCGTTCCGGCAGCAGGCAATTCACCCTGCGGAATGGTTTTTCCGGCGTCATTATCCTCTAAAAGGGCGCTTAATCCTTTTCCCAACGCATTTCTTTTCAATGAACACATGATCAGACATTCGAAATTTTGGTCTCTTCGCCAGCGACTTCTCTTCTTTCCTTGTTATTACGGACGATCTCCCGCGCCAGGCTCAGGTAATTGGCGGCTCCCCGGCTGCCGGCATCGTGCATGATCACCGAGACGCCAAAACTCGGCGCTTCACTCAACTTGGTGTTGCGCTGAATGATGGTATCGAAGACCAGGTCCTGAAAATGGCTCTTAACTTCTTCCACAACCTGATTAGACAACCTTAGCCGGACATCATACATCGTCAGCAGAATGCCTTCGATATGCAAAGCCGGATTCAGACGGGTTTGCACGATCTTGATGGTATTCAGTAATTTCCCCAATCCTTCCAGCGCAAAATACTCGCATTGCACCGGCACCACCACCGAATCAGCCCCCGTCAGGGCATTGATCGTGATCAGTCCCAGGGAAGGAGAGCAGTCAATGATGATATAGTCGTAGTGCTTTTTCACTTTCTCCAGCACCGCTTTCATTTTATACTCCCGTTCAGCAATGTTGATCATTTCAATCTCAGCACCCACCAGGTCAATATGCGCCGGAAAAAGATCCAGATTAGGTGTACTCGTACTCAGAATCGCTTCATTAGGATCCGCATCGTTCACAAGACATTCGTAGATACTTGATTTAACACTCCGCGGATCAAAACCAATCCCGGATGTACTGTTGGCCTGCGGGTCCGCATCCACCAGTAACGTCTTGTATTCCAACACGGCCAGGCTCGCCGCGAGATTGATCGACGATGTGGTCTTCCCCACCCCTCCTTTTTGATTGGCTATTGCAATTATTTTGGTCATTCTTTAAATTCTGGAGTATGCTTATCTTTACCGTACCGCAGGGCCCCTAAAGATACAAACTGCAAACAATATATATATAAATTGTTGACAAAGCTATAAATTTTACAAACAACACGCGCTGATGATCTCCATTATATCCGGTACCAACAGAACTCCAAATAATTCCGAAATTATCGCTCAAATTTATCGCCGGATACTGGAAGAAAAAGGGCACTCGCCGCAGGTTCTTCCTCTGACTAACTTGCCCCCAAACATCATCGCCACCGACCTCTACGGGAAGCGGAGCAAAGCCTTCCAGCCAATCCAGGAGCTGGTCACAGCTACCGAAAAGTTCATTTTCATCGTCCCCGAATACAACGGTAGTTTTCCCGGCGTGCTGAAAGTATTCATTGACGCTTGCTCATTCCCGGAAAGCTTCATGGGCAAGAAAGCGGCCCTGGTGGGTCATTCCACCGGCCGATACGGCAATATCCGGGGCATTGAACATTTCACCGGCATCTGTCATTACTGCGGCCTCCACGTCCTCCCTTTAAAACTTCACATCCCCCGCGTTCAGCACGAATTTGACCAAAACGGTAGCCTTCAACAAGGAGACGCCCACCGTTTCATTCACCAACAAATAAACCAGTTTTTAAGTTTCTAGTTTCTAGTTTCATTGCTGTTGCGTCAGCAACCTCAGACTAGAAACTGTTGCGAAGCAACACCCACCCATTGCCCTCAAATCCGAAGTGAAAATCACCGGCGTTGATGATTTCTGCGAGGATTTCCAGGTTATCGATCATCTCGGAGCCGGGTTGTTGAAAATGATGGCGGCAATCGACGATGTATATTCTGTTATTGCGGAAGGCGGGACTCTCGGTAAACCAAGGCTGCTGTAACAAGCCGCTTACCTCGCTAAGGCTTTCACTGATACCTTTTCCGGGCTGCATCAGCAGGATAATATCCGGGGGGATGGGGAGGGCGCCATCTTCAGTGGAAAGGGATATCCCGCCGGCAATTTCGACCAGGGCCGGAATGCGGCCGGCGGCGGTTTGAAGCGGATGTATCTGTTCGATGCAGGCGACTCCGGGCAGCTGACGAATGAATTTCAATTTGTGCCGGATGATATCGACACGTTCCTGCCATTGTTCCAGCTCTGATTCGATATCTTTTGCTGTAATATAATTTCTACGCAACATATACGGTCTTCATATTCACGAATTCGCGGATGCCGAAGCTTCCCAGTTCTCTTCCATAGCCGGATTCTTTGATTCCGCCGAAAGGAAGGCGGGGGTCTGAATGGACCAGGGCGTTGACAAAGCAGCTGCCGGCTTCCAGTTGGCGGGCGGCAATGCGTTCTCCTTTTTTCCGGTCTTTAGTAAAAATGGCAGCGCCAAGGCCGAAGGTTGAATCGTTGGCTTTCCGGAGGGCGTCTTCTTCGTCCTTTGCTGAGATGATCGCGGCTACCGGGCCGAATAATTCTTCGTCAAAGGCTGGCATGCCCTTTTTTACTCCTGTCAGAATCGTTGGGGGATAATAGGCTCCTTTTCCGGAAGGTTTTGTGCCTCCCATCAGGCGGCGGGCTCCTTTGGCAATGCTTTCCAACACCTGTTCGTGGAGTTCGTCCCGGAGGTCGTGACGGGCCTGAGGACCGATATCGGTATCTTCTTCCATGGGGTCGCCCATTTTCTTATCCAGCATCAATTCTTTAAAAAGCTTAATAAATTGCTTTTCTACGGATTTCACTACGATAAAGCGTTTGGCGGCGATGCAGCTTTGGCCGCTGTTTACCAGGCGCCCGGTTACACAGATTTGTGCTGCCTGTGCCAGATCGGCATCTTCCAGAATGACGTAAGGGTCGCTTCCTCCCAGCTCCAGAACGGTTTTTTTGAGCAGGCTGCCTGCTTTGGCTGCCACTGCGCGGCCGGCCTGAGTGCTTCCGGTGAGGGTTACGGCCATGATCCGTTCGTCTTCGATGACTGCTTCGGCCTGATGGGAATCGATCAGCAAGGTTTGAAATACACCGGGCGGGAAACCGGCTTCGTTAAATACTTCTTCAATGGCCAGGGCGCATCCCGGCACATTTGAAGCATGCTTAAGCAACCCTGTATTTCCCGCCATCAGTGAAGGAGCGGCAAACCGGAATACCTGCCAGAAAGGAAAATTCCAGGGCATGATTGCCAGTATAACTCCTAACGGCTCAAAAGTCACATAGCTTCGGGAAGCATCCGTTTCGATTTTTTCAGGTCGAAGGAAACCGGCTGCTTCCTGGCTGTAGTACCGGCACACCCAGGCGCATTTTTCGACCTCGGAAATGCCTTGCGAAAGGGGTTTTCCCATCTCGAGCGCCATCAGGCGTGCCAGGGAAATTTTCCTTTTTTCAAGCACAGCACCGGCCTTTTTCAGGTATTTTGCCCGTTCGGCGATGTCGGATTCCCGCCATGAGCCAAAGGCGGCGTGGGCGGCTTTCAATTTACGGGATACCTTTAAAGAACTCAGCGCCGGGTAGCTTTTGATTCTTTTTCCGTTACGGGGATCGATTGCTTCAATTGCCATGATCATTCTTCTTTATTTTTCCATTTCCAGGTGCCATTTCCGGATACGACGCAAGATTTTCAGGCGGATCAGACCAATGATCAGCAGCAACAAGCTCAGCAAATAGATGCCGAACTTGAATGGCCAGAACAGCATGGCGTATCCGGTGAAATTGAATATCACAAAAGCCGTTCCCATCAACATTGCCGAAAAAAGGACCAGGAAGTGGATTTTCCGGAACGCTCCCGGAAGAAGCCGCTTTTTAACGGCGGCTCCATGCAAGGTCATTCCTGTTGCCACATAAAAAACGGATAGAAGCGCCAGCACCAGAAAGGTCGTTGTGGACAGCCTGGTTAGAAAGTTCAGTTCCGGGAAGGTATTATCTGTTAGTAGGATTAAACTGGGATGCGCCAGCAGAAAGGCGTCCAGAAAACCCAGGGTCATCACAAACAGATATCCCAGAAATTCCTTGCCAGTAGAAAAAGGCATTATTCCGCTCCGTCTTTTTGGGATTCCTCTTTGCTCCCGGACATCTTTTGTTTCCGGTACTCTTTAAATGATTCGGTAATCCGCAGGTGAATATCGTAAATGCTGGCGTATTTAACGAACTCATAATCGCGCAGGTAGCGATTGTAGAACATGGCTCGTTCGTCCCCTTCCAGTCCGGTAAGCTCGGTGACCAGTGAATAAGGGATCCTGGATTCGATAAAATGCTGCTGTTCATAGTCGAGCAAGGTATTCCGAAACTGTTTATTTCGCTTGCGCCCCTTGAAATCAAACAGTTCTCCCAGGAATGTAATGGGATGACTCAAGGCCATAGCGCCGTATTTCAATACTCCGGGTGGCCTGTAATCGAACACATGCCTGAATTCCTGCCGGAGTTCCATGGAATCTTTCTGAGAATTACGGCGGGCAATCACTTTAACCTGTTCCAGGCTGAGGTTATCAGGGTACAGATAAATATCGTGACGGACCATGCCGTCTTCTTCAGGAACAGCAACGTATTTTTTCTGGAAACCGAGCATGGAGAACACCACCGTATCCCCGGGATTAACGTCCAGGGAGTAGCTGCCGTAAAGATTGGTACCTACGCCTGTACCCAGGTGCTTGCTGGTAACGTTTACCCCTTGCAATGGCAAGTCTTTTTCGTCGTAAACTTTACCATAAACCCTTACCTGTGCATTCAGATCATTGATCAGAATACCCATGAGCAATAAACAAGCAAGGATTGCTCTGGTAAACATCGGTTACACCTTTATTTCTTTTTCTTTCCAAACAGCCGTTGGAAGAATCCTGCAATTCCCTTTTTCTCAGAAGACACTTCTATTTCAACTTCCTCCTCCACCTGAACCTGAATGGAAATCGCGGATGCGGCCTGCAAAGCCTTATAAGCATTCACAATGCCCCCCGATGCGCAAAGCTCGGTCATTTTCACCATTTCATTCTCAGTGCCGGGCTTAATCACCTCCCAGGTGACCGGAGTTACCGAACTCACCAACGCCTGTTTTACCTGAATAGCTGTAAGCTGGGGATAATAAGCCCGGATCAGGGCAGCGACACCTGCCACAACAGGAGAGGCCATGCTGGTTCCATCCAGATCTTCGTATTTCGAATCCGGTACAGTAGATCGGATCCGGTACCCGGGTGCAAACAAGTCAACCGTTTTGGCTCCGTAATTGGAGAATTCAGCCGGAAGTTTCCCGCCCCCCATCCAGGTGCTGGCGCCCACTTCAATCCAGGCACCGGCCCGATCGCTGGAATCAGCAAAATACGGACTGGGATAATTGGGTTCTGCATCCACATCGCTGCCATCGTTTCCGGCGGCGTGCACGAACAGCACATCTTTGGAAAGTGCAAATTGAACCGCCTTATCCACCGCTTCCTTTTCCGGAGAATAAGATTTTCCAAAACTCATATTAATCACTTTAGCTCCATTCTCTGCGGCATACAGAATGGCATTGGCCACGTCCTTATCCCGCTCATCTCCGTCCGGAACCGTCCGGATGGCCATGATCTTCACTGGAGCGGCAACCCCTTTAATACCTTTGTCATTTGCCCGGTTGGCGCCGATGATACCTGCCACGTGCGTGCCGTGACGCGCATCAGGGCCTTCCACTTCGTTATTGCCATAGTATCTCTGCAAGGGATCGTTATAATTGTCCTGAACCAGGTATCTGGGGTCAAAATCAAGATTATAATGGTACTTCACCTTGTTACCGAAGTATTCCACACCTTCTTTTACGTTCTTCATGAAATCCCCGAAAGAAAGCCCGGTTTGATCCAGATTCTGCAGCATCACACTCCTGACCGTTTCGTCATATTCCCCAACAGGTTCGTAGTTTTGAATATCCTCACGGGTAATCTCGTCTTTACCGATCTTTTCGGCAAAAAGCTCCAGTACCTGATAAAAAGAATTGTAATTATCGTACCCATCTTTGGCTTCCGACAATTCACTGTCAACAATCTCCTTTAGGGAAAGGTAACGGTGGTATTCCACGCGTTGTTCCGCATTGAGATTATTGGAATCGGCATGCGCGTAAGTAGGGGACAACTCCCGCAACAAGCGGGTTACTTCCAGGTTATCCTGGTTAACATCCGTGCCATCCTTGCCGCCGATAAAGTCCCACCCCACGATATCGTCAACGTATCCGTTTTTATCGTCGTCCTTGTTATTTCCTTTTTTCTCTTCCGGATTAATCCAGATCTTGCCAAGAAGATCTTCGTGATCTACTTCCACCCCACCGTCAATCACAGCCACGATCACTGTATCAGCTGTCAAACCTGCCAGAAGCTCCTTATACGCCCGTTCGGTACTCACTCCCGGCACCTGGTCGGTTTCAGGATCAAGGTTAAACCAGTTTTCAGGGGCTTTCTGCTCCGGAACTTCCTGCGCTGCCACGGCCATGGTCATCATGCCGGCTGCAATAAGGGTCAACACCCATTTATAATTTCTCTTCATACCATCATTTAACGTTCAAATACGGATTTATTGCTCAGTATGGCAGCAAGCCATACTGCGTGCCAAGTTAGAGGAAAAAAGTAGTTTGGAAACCGATCATCACAAATTAGTTACAATTGCCCTCTGCTGACGGGGCAGGTTGTTCGGACAGATTTTTTACTTTTACCGGTAAAGGCCCCACAAAACCATGTATAAACGTCCTCTTTTTTTCACTTGCTGCTGCTTATTATATCTTCAATCGGCCATTGGCCAGGCGCCTGAAAAGCCAGGCGCCGCGGAAATCTTTCAGGAATTACAGCGGCTCGGCACCCTGGGCTCCGTGCTGTACGTGGCTGCCCATCCCGATGACGAAAATACCCGCCTGATCTCCTGGCTGTCGAACCAAAAGCACCTGGACGTCACCTATCTGTCTCTCACCCGGGGCGATGGCGGACAAAACCTGATCGGCCCTGAGATCCGGGAGCTGCTGGGTGTGATCCGTACCCAGGAACTCCTGATGGCCCGCAGCGTGGATGGCGGGAAACAATTCTTCAGCCGGGCAAATGACTTTGGTTACTCCAAGAATCCGGCAGAGGCCCTGCGAACCTGGGGCAGGGATTCCACTCTCTCAGACGTGATATGGGCCATCCGAAAGCTTCGCCCCGACATCATCATCAACCGGTTTTCCAACGATACCGCTTCCAGAACACATGGACATCATACCGCCTCAGCCATTCTTTCTACCGAAGCTTTTTCACTGGCAGGCGACCCGTCCGTTTTTCCCGAACAGCTGCAGCATACCCATCCCTGGCAGCCCAGGCGGCTATTTATGAATACATCCTGGTACTTTTACGAAAGCAGGGAAGCCTTTGAAAAGGCCATGCAGGCCGATAAAAGCCTGTATTCAGTGGATGTAGGCGTATATTATCCGTTGCTGGGCAAATCCAACACAGAAATCGCTGCCATCAGCCGAAGCATGCACCGTTGCCAGGGATTTGGGTCGGCAGGCTCCCGCGGCAGCAGCATGGAATACCTGAAACTACTGGAAGGCGAACCCGGCGACGATATTTTCCAGGGTATTGACATGAGCTGGTCCCGCCTGGAAGGAGGCGCTGAAATTGGCCGCCTGGTAGAACATGTAATTAACAATTATGATCTGACGGACCCCGCAGCAAGCATTCCGGGACTCCTGCAGGTATATCAACAAATTGAAGCGCTTCCAGATGGTTTCTGGAAAAAAAAGAAACTGGAAGAAACCGCCCTCCTGATTCGCTGGTGCATGGGACTTTACCTGGAAGCCGCTGCCACGCATTCCGCAGCCAGCCCCGGAGAAAAGATTACCATACGGATTGAAGCAGTAAATCGTTCCGATGCAAAGGCTCGTCTGGAGTCGATCCGGTTCTCAACAGGCGAAAACTGGTCAGGCAAGGGCCTCACCCTGGCCAATAATGAAGCAAATTTCCTGGAACAGACCATAAAACTGCCAGCCGACATGGCATACAGCAGTCCCTACTGGTTGCGGGAACCCTGGGAAACAGGAAGATACACAGTACCGGACCAAACCCTGCGAGGCCTTCCCGAAGCGCCCCCCCCTGTACAAGCAACGTTTAACCTGACAGTAAACGGCGTCCGGCTACACTATCAAGTCCCCCTGGTATATAAGGAAGTGGACCCGGCCCGTGGCGAAGTCTATCATCATATAGAAGTAATCCCGCCGGTATTTGTTCACCTGCCGGAAGACGTTTATCTGTTCCCCTCCGCAGAACCCCGGGAAATTACCGTGAGTGTCAAAGCAGCAAAAGAAGGCATTCATGGGAAACTGGGACTGGGCACTGCCGAAGGATGGAGCATCAGCCCGGCGGAATATGATGTATCCCTGGAAACTGCCGGCCAGGAAAAAGAGTTTCGTTTTACAGTGACACCACCAGACCGGCCCGGAGAAACCACCCTACAAGCCATGATCACCGTAAACGGACATCCTTATCACAAAGCCCGTACCCGAATAAGCTATGATCACATTCCTTCCCAAACTATATTGAAGAATTCCTATGCCCGCCTGGTACGTGTCCAGCTGGAGAAAAAGGGCGAACGGGTAGCCTACATTATGGGAGCGGGCGACGAAATCCCCGAAAGCCTGGAACAGATCGGCTATCAGGTGGACATCCTTCCGCCTTCGTCCGTTACGCTGCAACGCTTAAAATCGTACGATGCTCTCGTAACCGGCATACGCGCCTACAATACCGTGGACGCCCTTCGATTTCTGCAACCAATCCTGTTCGACTATGTGGAACAAGGTGGCACCATGATCGTACAATACAACACAACAGGCGGTTTAGTTACTGATCGCCTGGCCCCCTACCCGCTCCAGCTTTCCCGCGACCGGGTTGCTGAGGAAAACAGCAACGTATCCATGCTGGCCCCGGACCATCCCCTGCTGAACTACACAAATAAGATCACCGCAAAAGATTTCGAAGGCTGGGTTCAGGAACGCGGACTATATTTCCCCAATAG
>DATCYD010000357.1:0-15706 GCA_036570465.1 Anseongella sp. | reverse complement strand
TTCCGGAAATGTTTGAGAAAATGGGGGATGTTATTAATTCCATTCCCGGGGTTGGTACGGAGTTTACGCAGCCCATTCAAATGCGGTTCAATGAGCTGATGACGGGGGTCAGGCAGGATATCGCCATTAAGATATATGGGGAAGACCTGGACGTGCTGGTGAAAAAGGGGGCAGAAGCGAATGCGATTATCAGCGAAGTGCCCGGAGTCGGGGGGGGCTGTGGTGGAACAAGTTTCCGGTCAGCCTCAGATACATGTTGATTATAAACGGGAAAAGCTGGCTCAATACGGACTGGACGCAGCTACTCTGAATGAGACCATTCATACGGCTTTCGCCGGTGGTCAGGCGGGGTTTGTTCTCGAAGGGGAAAAGCGATTTAACCTGGTGGTGCGCTTCGGAAAGGAATTCCGGGAAAGTATCGATCAGGTCCGGGACCTCTTCATTTCATTGCCAGGCGGGGGACAAGTGCCCCTGCGTGAAGTGGCAGAGGTTGAGCTCCGGGATGCTCCGGCGCAGATTTCCCGCGATAATGCCAAAAGGCGTATTGTAATCGGGGTTAATACCAGGGGAGGGGATACGGAAGGGATTGTTGAGCATATTCGTGAGCGACTGGAAAGTGAACTTGTGCTTCCCCCTGGATATTATGTCAGTTATGGCGGACAGTTTGAGAATCTGGTCCAGGCCAGGCAACGACTTTCTATTGCTGTACCCATTGCGCTGGCGCTCATTTTTGTATTGCTTTATTTTACTTTTGGCTCGGTCAGCCAGGCATTGCTCATCTTTGCGGCTGTTCCCATGGCTGCCATCGGAGGTGTGCTTGCTTTATGGCTTCGGGATATGCCCTTCAGCATATCGGCGGGGGTGGGTTTCATTGCCCTGTTTGGCGTGGCTGTATTGAATGGCATTGTGCTGATCTCCCAGTTCAATCGCTTAAAGGAAGAAGGGATCACGGATATAAAAGAACGAATCATGAAAGGAACTTATATTCGATTGCGGCCGGTCATTATGACTGCCTCTGTGGCTTCGCTTGGTTTTCTGCCCATGGCTCTTTCAACTTCGGCGGGGGCAGAGGTACAACGCCCGCTTGCAACGGTCGTTATCGGCGGCCTGGTAACGGCTACGATGCTTACTCTGGTAGTGCTGCCGGTTATTTATTTCTACCTGGAGAATGGATTCCGGGGGAAAGGAAGAATAAATGCAGCCCTTATGCTGATAGGTTTTATGCTGCTTGCTGCTCCCCTTCACGCTCAGGATCTTTCGGGGGTATCCCAGGACACGGCGGGGATGTTGCGGGGTACATCCGGCCTATCGCAGGATACGCCTGTGATCTCAAAGGGCCGGCCTGTAAGTCTGCAAAATGCTGTAGATATGGCCTTGCAAAACTATCCGGCTGCTCAGCGTGCATCCATCGAGGTGGCAAAGCAGGAAGCGCTCCAAAAGACGGCTTTTGACCCCAGTCCTGCCACCGTGTTTTATCAGCAGGAAGAAACCAACGGGAACAATGCCGGAGGAATCGAATCCTGGGGAATCCAGCAGAACATAGCCCTTCCTTTTACGACGGCCAGCAAGTCCCGTCACTTGAAGGAAGAAACGGAGTTGAGCCGTCGTGGTGCCCGGCTTACCAGGCAGGAAATTGCGGCGGAAGTGACCCTGGCTTATCAGGAACTGGCTGTTTCGGGAAAGCGCCTGGAAACAGTCTGGAAACTTGATCGTAGTTATAGTGACTTTGAAAAGGCTGCGCTCCTTCGTTATAAGACGGGAGAGACCGGCAAACTGGAATGGCTGGCTGCCACGGGAAAAGCCAGTAAGATAGGGATCATGCTTCAGAAGGCAGAGACGGATTATCGTACATCGTTCCGGCAATTGCAACAATGGCTGAATGCTGATGAACGATACGTGGTTGATACCGCGGCTGACGTTAAGTTGCCGTTTATCGTGCCGGCAACGGATGCCCATGCTGCCCAAAGCCCATTGCTACAATACTATGAGCAGCATGCATTGGCAGCAACAGCGGCATGGAAAGCGGAACGTTCCAGGTTTTGGCCGCAGCTTAGCCTGGGATACAGTGATCAAACGGTAAATGGTCAGGGCGGCTTCTTCGCGTATAAAGTAGGTTTAAGTGTTCCATTGCTCTTTTTTTCGCAAAGCGGACGATCCAGGGCGGCCCGGATGGAAAGCCTTGCGGCAGAGAAAGAGTTGGAAGAGCAGCAATTGCAATGGCGCACCCGCCGTCAGCAGGCGCTTGGTAATTACCGGAATGCAGCTGCCTCCCTTCAGTGGTATGAACAGGAAGGCATTGCTCTGGCAGAAGAACAGGTTCAGGCAGCGCTGATTAGCTATAAACTGGGTGAGATCGACTATGTCGCCTTTATTCAGAATCTGGATCAGGCGATGAATACCTGGTTGGAATATTGGGATTTTCTGGATGTTTACAACCGGACGGTAGTAGCATGGAAGGTGCTTAACGGCGGTTTGCTGGACGAATAGGTCATCAACATAAAAATTCAACATGAAAACGATCATAAATTATTTGACAATCATATTCCTGACGGGGGCACTTTGGCAGTGCACTCCGCAAAATGCTGCCGAAGAAACACACGGTCACGATGAGCATGGCGCAGGACACAGCGATGAACACGGAGATGAAGAGGGGAATGAACATGGAGATGAACATGTTGGCGAAGAGGGGGAAGCAATGGTGATTCTGAGTGATGTGCAGATTGCTTCAGCAGGAATTACCACGGGAACCTTTGATACCATGAATGTGTCGGGATCTGTCAATGCCAACGGGGTTTTCGATCTTCCTCCGGATAATATTGCTGCGGTCAATGCTCCCATGGCAGGGATTGTGAGAAAAGCCAATTACCTGATAGGCAGCTATGTGAAAAAGGGGGCGGAACTGGTGGTCATGGAGCATCCTGAGTTTATTAAACTTCAGGAAGAATATTTAGCCGTTTTATCCAGTCTTGGTTATCTCGAAGCGGAGTACAAACGCCAGCAGACGCTCGATTCAGCAAATATTGCGGCCCGGAAGGCACTGCAGCGGGCAGAATCGGAATACCGGACTGCACGAGCCCGGAAACTTTCCCTGGAAAAGCAGCTGGACTATATTGGTCTGGATCCGGCCAATGTAGCCGATGGGCAAATGACAAGTAATATTTCGGTTAAAGCGCCTATTTCCGGTTATATCAGCCAGTTGAATGTCCATAAGGGAGAATTTGTACAGTCGGAGCAGGAAATGTATGAGCTGATCAATACCGATCACATGCATCTGGAATTGAATGTTTATGAAAATGATATTGCTGGTGTTAAAAAAGGACAGTCTATCCTGTTTTCTGTTCCGAGCCTGGGTGGCGAACGATATCAGGGGGAGGTTTTCCTGGTAGGGAAGTCATTTGATATGGAAACCAAAACGGTGAAAGTGCATGGGCATTTTAATGACATGAAGCCCCAATTCCGGCGCGGACTTTACGTGGAAGCCGCTATCTTTACCGGAGACGAGCGGGTAACAGCGCTTCCGGAAGATGCCGTGGTGCGGGATGAGGGGAAAACGTATATTTTTACCCGGGAGGGACATCAGGAAGATCATCAGGGAGAGGGGATTCCTTTCCGGCGGGTGGAAGTTGCCACCGGTATCCGCCGCAACGGGATGGTCCGGATCTTGCGCACGAACGGGCTTCCCGCTGATGCTGACATTGTCGTGGAAGGAGCGTATGATATATTTGCAGAAATGAAAAAAGGAGAAGGCGGCCACGGGCATGCGCACTAAGAAACAGATATAGGTAACTAACAGATACGTCATGAATGATCAGATAACAGGTGAAAGCGATTGCTGCTGTTCGGCTGAACCGAAAAAAGCAGGAGGGAAGCTGGTGGCCGGGCAGGCCGGGAAAAGAGATCCTGCGTTTATGGCAAAGTGGGGTGGTGCAATTTTTAGCTTTCTGCTGCTGGTCGCGGGAATGCTGACTGATTATTTCTGGCAACCGACATTCTTTACAGGCTGGATCAGGGTAGCCTGGTATGTGATTGCCTATCTTCCGGTGGGTTTCCCGGTCCTTGCTAAAGCGGTCCGGCTGCTTGTTAAGGGCGAGGTATTTACGGAATTCTTTCTGATGGGCCTGGCTACTGCTGGGGCTTTTGCTATCGGGGAATATCCGGAGGGGGTGGCTGTGATGTTGTTTTATGCGGTAGGTGAACTTTTTCAGGAAGCAGCGGTTGGCAAGGCGAAACGGAACATCACGGCACTCCTTGATGTGCGCCCAAGCATCGCCACAGTATGGCGTAATGGCATTTTTAATGACGTTGATCCCCGGGAGGTGGTGGTGGGGGAAACGGTTCAGGTCAGGGCGGGCGAAAAAGTGCCGCTGGATGGCACAATTGTTTCGGGCAGATCTTCCTTTAATACTGTTGCCCTCACCGGGGAGAGTAAACCGCGCAGCATCGGGGAAGGGGAGCAGGTACTGGCCGGAATGATCAATATAGATAAGGTAATTTCACTTCGGACCACCCGGCAGTTTGCTGACAGCTCTATTGCCCGCATTTTGGAACTGGTACAGCATGCTGCTGCAAGAAAAGCGAAAACGGAACATTTTATCCGGCGGTTTGCCAAAGTTTATACGCCGGCGGTTACTTTTCTGGCCATTCTGCTAGTTTTTTTGCCGTATTTTTTCCTGGATACTTACGTGTTTGAGGACTGGCTTTACCGGGGCCTGATCTTTCTGGTTATTTCTTGTCCGTGTGCGCTGGTGATATCAATCCCACTTGGTTATTTCGGTGGTATTGGCGCTGCTTCCCGCAACGGTATCCTTTTCAAGGGTTCCAATTTTCTGGACCTGATAACCAGGGTGGACACGGTAGTGATGGATAAAACGGGTACTCTTACTGAAGGGGTAGTTGATGTGCAGGAATTGGTGGCAGCTGAAGGTTACGACAAAACGCAATTATTGAGGCTTACAGCGGCGCTGGAAACTAAATCAACACATCCTGTTGCCCGGGCAATTGTTCGGTATAGGGATAGACTGGAGGAGGGTGTTCAGCAAGCAGGAGTTGAGGATGTGGAGGAAATAGCGGGTCAGGGATTAACCGGTATGGTGGATGGGTTCAGGGTCCTTGCCGGAAATTTCCGTCTCTTGAAAGGGTTTAATATTTCTTTTGATGCGGGACTTGAAAAGGTGGAAGATACGGTTGTTGCAGTGGCGGTTAATGATCGGTTTGCTGGATATTTTATGATCGCAGATAGAATCAAGGATGATGCGGGGGAAGCGATCCGCCAGCTGCGTAAGATCGGGATCAGAGAAACGGTTATGCTGTCGGGGGATAAGGGCACTGTGGTAGAGAAAGTAGCGAATTCGCTGCAGATTGACAGGGCTTTTGGTGACCTGCTTCCTGAAGATAAGGTACACAAGGTGGAAGAGCTAAAAAAGGATCCTGGTCGCGTGGTTGCTTTTGTTGGTGATGGCATTAATGATGCTCCGGTATTAGCGCTGAGCGATGTGGGAATAGCAATGGGGGGCCTGGGAAGCGATGCGGCTATTGAAACTGCTGACGTTATTATTCAGACCGATCAGCCTTCCCGTATTGCTACTGCTATCAGGATTGGTAAGGCTACAAAAATGATTGTGTGGCAGAATATTGGACTTGCCTTTGGTGTTAAGGCAATTGTTTTAGTTTTAGGGGCTGCGGGAATGGCTGGTATGTGGGAAGCGGTGTTTGCGGATGTTGGTGTGGCTTTGCTGGCTATTTTGAACGCGGTGAGGATACAGAGGATGAATTTTCTACGTGTTGATTTTCCTGAACTCCGTCTCTCCTGAACTCCGTCTCTCCTGAACTCCGTCTTTCTTACTCAATAGTAAAATCCATGACTTCAATAGAATAATCCATGCTTTGGATGAGTTGGATTAAAACTAATCATTTGCACGGGATATTTAAACAGAGACGGAGATAAACCCTCCAAATCCGGCTCGTTCCAAAGCAATAGGAATATCCAGTGAATTGATACGATGCTCTATTGTCCTGCCAATCGACGCCTTTTAATTTTGAGCTGCTAAAATTGGTAGTAAAAATGCAAATCGTTCACGTGCTCTATAATAGGCCAGGGATATATTACTCTGGCGAGGTGAGCATTTACCCGTAATTATAAAAAGAATGTTATTAAAGGATAAGGTTGTTTTCCTTACAGGCGGCTCCACCGGGATTGGATTTGAATGTGCGAAGAAATATGTTCGCGAAGGGGCAAGAGTGGTTATCGCAGCTAATCACAGGGCATCTGTTACGGAAGCCATCCGGGAATTGGGAGCGGACCATCTGGGAATCGTCTGTGACGTCTCCCGGCCCGGAGAGGTGAAAGATGCGATCGCCGAAACATTGAAGGAATTTCAGAGAATCAATGTCATCCATAACAACGCCGGTATCGCAGAACCATCCAAAATGTTGCATGAAACCGATGAAGCGGAATGGGATCGTATAATAAATATAAATCTCAGGGGCATATACAGTACGATTCGGCATGGATTCGAAGCGCTAAAGCAATCCAGGGGATGTGTTTTGAATACCAGCAGCATTGTCGGTGAAATAGGGCAGGAGTTACATGCTGCATATACCGCAACAAAAGGCGGTATCAATGCACTGACTAAATCCATGGCGTTGGATTACGCAAAATTTGGTATGCGTGTCAATGCGGTAGCCCCTGCAGGCGTATGGACACCCATGCTAAGGGATTGGAGTGCGGTACAACCTGCAAATAAAATGATGGGGAAATACCTGGACGAAATTCACGCACTGGGATATTGTCCTGAGGGCGATGTTATCGCAGATGCCTGTGCTTTTTTAATATCGGAAGAAGCCCGGTTCATTACAGGCTGCATTTTGCCGGTAACAGGAGGAGCGGAACTTGGCTACCGGCGAATAACGATTGGATCATGAAAGTCAAACAGATATCAACCAAGGGGTTGACTGTTCTTTTTCTGGGGCTTGCCGCCTGCCAGCAGGTAAAGGAAGATGCCTTTGCCGGGCGGCCAAATATCATCATCATCCTGGCGGACGATATGGGATACGGTGACCTGGAAGTTTACAACGATGAATCAAAGATTCCTACGCCCAGTATGAATGCAATGGCAGCCGGAGGGATGCGCTTTACCGATGCCCATTCGCCCAGCAGCGTTTGCACGCCTACCCGGTACGGGCTGCTGACCGGGAGATATGCCTGGCGCACGCCCTTGAAAAAAGGCGTGCTGTGGGTATGGGATAAACCATTGATCGAAAAGGATCGGGAGACCATGCCGAAAATGCTCAAAAAACAGGGTTATCATACGGTTTGTATCGGCAAATGGCATTTGGGCTGGCGGTGGCCGGGAAAGCAGGGAGGTTTCATGAACGATACCGTTGCCATTGGAGAATATAGCATGGAAGAACGATATCAATTGTGGAAGAAAATGGATTTCAGTCAGCCACTTGGCGGCGGACCGTTGGAGGCCGGTTTTGATTATTATTTCGGGGATGACGTGCCTAACTTTCCGCCTTATGTCTTTTTTGAGAACAATAAGCTGCTGGCCATGCCAGATACCCTGAAGCCCGGGAATATGTTTGGCGCTCCGGGGCCCATGGTTTCGGGCTGGGACCTGGCCAATGTCATGCCTACACTTACTCAACGGGCGGTCTCCTATATTGAGGAACAAGGCAAAAAGGATACCCCGTTTTTCTTGTACTTCCCCCTGACCGCTCCGCATACCCCGATTGCTCCGGCCGATGAATTTATAGGAAAAAGTTCCGCAGGGCGTTATGGTGATTATGTAAACCAGGTGGATTACACGGTAGGGCAGGTCATGGAAGCGCTCACGCGAAGTGGACAAAGAGAAAACACGATCGTGATTTTCACCTCGGACAACGGCTCTCCCGGGCGCAATGGCGAGCAAATGGGCGGTGCGACCGGTTCCGTGAAAAACTACGATCACGACCCTGGCCGGCCGTTGAGGGGGATGAAAGCCGATATCTGGGAAGGAGGGCACAGGGTGCCGTTTATCATCAGCTGGCCGGGTAAAATACAGAGCGGAAGCGTCTGCGATCAACTTTTTGGGCTCAACGATTTAATAGCCACCCTTGCGGCGGTAACAGGCGCACCCGACAGGGAGTACGAAGATAGTTTTGATTTTAACAAGGTTTGGCTGGGAATGTCGGATGAACCGGTCCGGGAAGATTTGATCCACCATTCAATCCAAGGCATGTTTTCCATCCGCAAGGGGCCCTGGAAATTGATATTGGGCGAGGGCTCGGGAGGATGGAGCCCTAACCCAGACAAAAAGCCGGGTGTGGTTCTCCCTCCGGGACAGTTGTATAACCTGGCCGAAGACCTGGCTGAAGAAAATAACCTGTACAATGAATATCCGGAGATCGTGGCTGAGCTTACCGCTCGATTGGATCGATATAAGGAGCAGGGATTTAGTAATCCCGATTTTAAATGATCTTATAGGAGAGTGTGATTCCCGTAATAGGGAGTATGAATAATTAACCAATATGCAAACTAACAAACCCACATCAATCCGCTGCATCCTGGCGGGTCTTTTTTTATTACTGATCGGATCGTTCTCCGGATGCGCTCCTTCAGGTAAATTTGACTTCCGTAAAGGTGATCGGATCGCCCTGATTGGTAATGCGCTTGCAGAGCGGATGCAATACCATGGTTTTCTTGAAACGTACCTGCAGGCGGCTTATCCTGAAGAAGAGCTGGTTTTCCGGAATCTTGGTTTCACAGGCGATCAGATAGCCCACCGTCCCCGGGCGCACAAGGATTACGGGGATGCCGATGAACACCTTTCCAGGGTGAAGGCCAGCGTGGTCTTTGCCTTTTTCGGGTATAACGAGTCCTTTGACAACGACACGGCCAAATTCGTGACACAGGTAAGGGAATGGATCGATTCCACCCGGCTGGAACAATATGACGGAACTGCTGCTCCTCGGATCGTCCTTTTTTCACCCATTGCGCATGAAAACCTTGAAAGCCCTGACCTGCCTTCCGGGGAAGCAAATAATGTGCGGCTGCAGGCATACACGCGGGCAATGGGCGGTGTAGCAGCTGAGAAGCAGGTTGTTTTTGTAAATCTCTTTGACGGCACAAAGAAGTTATATGAGGAATCGGAAGACCCATTGACCATCAACGGCATACATTTGAATGAGGAAGGTAACCGCCAGGTAGCCCGCTTGATCACTATGGAATTAACCGGCTCCCTGCCCCGTATCCGTGACGCGAAATTTGATAAGCTGAGGCAGGCGGTTTTGAGTAAGAACGGGCGCTGGTTCAATCGTTACCGGGCCACCGACGGGAACGACGTCTGGGGAGGACGAAGCACCTTGCATGGGAATTTCGAAACCCTGCAGCGTGAACTGGTGATGCTTGACTCCATGACGGTCAATCGTGATAAGCGCATCTGGGCGGTGGCCCGGGGCGAAAAGGGCGTGTCGGTTCTCACGGATGAGGAAGAGCCATTCTGGGGCGCCTGGGGATCCTGGTTCGTGGATACGACGATTAATGACAGCAGCGTTCCCGCGCCGGTGAAGGTGGAATCGAATTTTAAGCAGGGAGTGGTGTACCTCAGCGGAGAGGCGGCGATCGAAAAAATGCACCTGGCTCCGGGGCTGGAGGTCAATCTCTTCGCATCGGAGGAGCAATTCCCGGAAATAGCCAATCCTGTTACCGTAAAAAGAGATACAAAGGGCCGGCTTTGGGTGGCAGCCTGGGAAACGTATCCCAAACGCGAGCCGCTAAAGGAAATGAAGGACCGGCTGGTGATCCTTACCGATTCAGACCGGGACGGGGTGGCTGATGAGTCGGTCACATTTGCGCGGGTACATAACCCTACCGGTTTTGAGTTCTGGAATGACGGGGTGATTGTCGTGTCCGCTCCGAATATCCTGTTCCTGAAAGATACCGACGGCGATGATAAGGCCGATGTGCGCAAGGTGTTGCTGGGTGGTATCGACGCGGCGGATACCCATCACTCGGCAAATAATTTATTCTACGGGCCGGATGGTTTTATCTATTACCAGCGGGGCGTATTTATGCTCAGTAATGTGGAGACACCCTGGCGAAAAAATTACGAGAACCGCAAGCCTGGCTTGTTTCGTTTTAATCCGCGCACGTACCAGTTTGATTTCGTGGCTGAGAACTCACCGAACGCCCATGGGATCAGTTTTGATAAATGGGGATACCAGTACATAACCGACGGGACTTCCGGGCGCGCTTACCAGGTATATCTTGATCCGGAGGCGCAGGGACAAGCCGGCCCGGAAGATTTTAAAACACGTCAGCTGTTCAATCAAACTGTACGCCCGGTGCCGGGCCACCAGGTGCTATCCAGCACGCATTTTCCGCCGGAATACGAGAACAACTTCCTTATCTACAATGTCATTGGATTCCTGGGGATCAAGCGCTACCAGCTGGAATACGATAACGGTGTGGTGCAGGGAAAGGAAATAGGTGATCTGATTTATTCGGATGATCCTAATTTTCGTCCCACCTCCGGTGTGATCGGGGCTGATGGCGCTTTATATATCAGCGACTGGCAAAATCCACTTATCGGACACATGCAGCATAATGTGCGGGACCCCAAGCGAGATCACGAGCACGGCCGTATTTATCGTATAACTGCTGCCGGGCGGCCGCTGGCGGAGCCGGTTGCAATTGCAGGTGAACCAGTAGAAAAGCTGCTTGATCTGCTGCAGCATCCGGTGAATGAAGTGCGGCATCAGGTGCAGATCGAGTTAAACGCACGTGATCGGGAAGAAGTGATCAGCAAGGCAAAAGAATGGGTAAAGCAGTTTGATGCATCAGATGAAGCGGGCGCTCATGCCATGCTGGAAGCACTATGGTTGCACCAGCGGCAAAACAGGAAGAACCCGGAGCTCCTTGGAAAACTCATGGGCTCTCCCGTGGAACACGCCCGTATTGCGGCTCAGCGCGTAGAATGGTTTTGGAAATACCAGGACCAGGAAATGGTGGCTCATTTCCAGCCAGGTGAGCGCACTCCTGCTGCAGCTGCAGCAGGCGATGGAGCACATATACACGAAGGTGCGGCAGGGGCCGTACATGCCGCAGCGCATGCTGCTACAGGAAAGAAAGTGGACGTTTCCGCCGATAGTGAGGCCATTATCACCATAGTAACTATTCCGGAAAGGATGCTTTTTGATACCGAAGAAATCACGGTCAAGGCCGGCCAAGGGGTTAAACTAACGCTGAAGAATGCCGATTTTATGCCGCATAACCTGGTGATCGTATCCCCGGGCGCAGCCGACGAAGTGGCCCAACTTGCCGTAGATATGGGCGGAAAGGGATTTGAAGAGCAGTTTGTACCTGAAAGCGAGAAAGTGCTTCAAGCGACGCGGCTTATTAATAATAACGAAGAACAGACCCTGGAGTTCACTGCTCCTTCCCAACCTGGAGATTATCCTTTTCTGTGCACCTTCCCTGGCCACAGCCAGCTGATGCGGGGAGTAATAAAAGTGATTAACTAACGGCTGAATAAAATGGTCCAAAAAACTAGTACGATGACCCATGTTAAAATTCTGTATCGCGTGCGAAAAAGGCGACAGTGGCTTTTTTAGGCGGGTCGATCACGGCTGGTCCCGGCTGGAGGGATAGTGTTTGTAATTAGCTCAGAGAGCGTTTCCCATAACCGGCCTCCCCGGCTTGCATTTTGAGCTGGAGAAGGGTGAAAAAAAATAAAATAATTAGGACATTTGGCCTAAATATTAGTATCTTCGGACTAAATTAGATTTTTCTAATCCAGTACCGAATTATATGAGCCGGATATCCTTATTAGACCTGCTGATCATTGTCCTGTACCTGGTTGCAATTGTTGCAGCCGGACTATGGTTTTCGCGGAAGCGGCGTAACACAAGCAAGGCTTATTTTCTGGCGGGAAGATCGCTGGGATGGGGTGTGATTGGCGCGGCGCTGTTTGCCTCCAATATTTCTACCGTCCACATGGTGGGACTGGCTGAATCGGGTTACATAGATGGAATGGTTTGGGGTAACTTCGAGTGGCTTTCGGCCTTTGAACTCCTGATCCTTGCTTTTGTATTTGTCCCTTTTTTTCTGAGAACAAAGATCACCACATTACCGGAATTCCTGGAAAAACGTTACGATTCCCGTTCCAGAACGATCCTCGCTATTTTCAGTATCACGGCTGCTTTATTTATGCACATCGGCGTTAGCTTTTATGCCGGTGCGGTGGTCTTTGAGCAGATCTTCGGACTGGACGTGATGGTGTCCATTATTATTATAGCCGCCGCCACTGGCATCTATACCATCATAGGGGGGCTGACCTCGGTGGTGATAACGGAAACAATGCAAACAGTCATTCTGATCCTGGGAGCATTGCTGATCACGGTGCTTGCTGTGCTAAAACTACCTGAAGTGGGAATTCACTCTTTTGAGGGGTTGAAAACTGCTGTGGATCCCGACCGGTTCAAGGTGGTTAATTTCGATGCGGAAAAGAAAGGATTTACTTTTTTTGATATCCTGTTTGGTCATCTTGTACTGGGACTCTGGTACTGGTGCACCGATCAAACCATCGTTCAGCGCGTGTTGGGCGCGAGGTCGGAAACGCAGGCCAGGTTGGGAGCGATCTTCGCCGGTTTCCTGAAGATTCTGCCTGTATTCATCATGGTGGTTCCCGGGATATTGGCTTTTGCCTTGTTCCGGGAGCAGATCGGCCCAAACAGCAAAGATGTGCTGTCGGTAATGATCACGGAACTGCTGCCCGAAGGTCTCAAGGGACTCATGATAGCCGCTTTGCTGGCAGCTGTCATGAGCAGCGTGGCGGCTGCGCTGAACAGTTGTGCCACCTTATTCACCTATGATGTGTTTGATAAACTTCGTCCCGGAGCATCGGACGCGGTAAAGATCCGGGTAGGTAAGATCTCCGGCGGACTCGTGCTGCTTTTAGCGGTCGCGTGGTCGCCCTTCCTCGCCGATCTGGGGACGATTTTCGCGTTGATCAATCAGATGTTCTCCATTTTTGCCCCTTCTATTGTAGCTGTTTTTCTCTGGGGCATCGTTTCCCGGAGAGGAACTGCCAATGCCGCTTTCTGGACCCTTACAGCGGGAAGTTTATTTGCAGCGACGGTTTTCATCATCGAGAAATACGCGGTTATCAACGGTATCCCCAATTTTATCAGCAGTGCCGAAGGCTTGGGTATCAACTGGCTGCGTCAAACGTATTTGTATTTCATTTTTTCCTCGGCGATCTACCTTGTTGTTTCCTGGTGTGATCGTTCTGTGCAGCAGGTTCCATCCACGTTCTACATCGGAACCAGGTCGCGTTCCGCTGCTGTTAATGCATGGAGTATCCTGTTGGTTGTTTTAATGCTGATCATTTATGCTGTTTTCTTTTGAACTACATACAAGAAATGAATAAAACCCTTACCATCGGCCTTGCCCGGAGTCATGACGTGCGTTTTAACCTGAAAGGCATGGCAGGCACCGATGCGATCCATTCCAAGCCCGTTTACTCCTACGCGGTATGCCGCCTTGAAACCGGAAATTCGGTGGAAGGGATCGGGCTGGCCTTCACGTTAGGGACAGGAAACCAGTTGGTTTGCGAAGCGATCGATTACCTGCTCAGATACGTCCGCGGAAAGGAGATCAATGAGCTGATGGCCGGATTCGGCACGATGTACAGGCAAATGGCCGATGATCCCAACCTGCGTTGGCTGGGTCCTCATAAGGGAGTGGTTCACTTGGCGCTTGCCGCGGTGGTGAATGCCTGCTTCGACCTGTGGTCCAAATCAAGGGGAGTTCCGCTTTGGAAACTGCTTGCGGACCTTTCTCCTGAAGACTTGATCTCCACCCTTGATTTCTCCTATATGGAGGATGTGTTGCCGGCGCATGAAGCTTTAGCTTTGCTCAGATCGGAACGCAAACATCGGAAAGAACGGGAAGGTATTCTTGAAAAGGGTTATCCCGGGTACGATACATCATTTGGCTGGTTTAACTACAGTGACCGCGAGATAGCCGAGAATGTCAGGAAGGCACTGGGCCAGGGTTTCACCGCACTGAAGTTAAAGGTAGGAGCAGGGGACCCCGAACGGGATATTCGCAGAGCCCGCCTGGTCAGGGAGATCATCGGAGATGAGGCCGCCCTGATGTTCGATGCAAATCAACAGTGGAACCTGCCGGACGCTGTCGCTATCTGTCGCCGGCTCAAAGAGCTGGATCCATTTTGGGTGGAGGAACCTACGCATCCCGACGATGTACAAGCGCATGTGAAACTCGCGAGCGAAACCGGGGTCCGGCTGGCAATGGGAGAGCATATTCCCAATAAGGTGCTTTTCAAGAACTTCCTTCTGTCGGGATCCATGTCCTTTAACCAGGTAGATGTGGTACGGGTAGGCGGAGTCTCAGAATTTATTCTGATCAGCCTGCTATCTAAAAAATACGGCGTGCCCGTAGTACCGCATGTAGGAGATATGGGTCAGATCCATCAGCACCTGGTATTATTCAATCACCTGGTAGTAGGGCATCCCGTGGTGCTGCTGGAACATATTCCCCATCTGAAGGAATACTTCCGGTTCCCTGCCATTATCCGGGATGCCAGATACCTTGTCCCGCAGGAACCGGGCGCAAGCAGTGATTTACTATTGTACGAATAAGTTACGTCGAGTAAGTTATAAATTTAAACCAATACAGATGAAGATGTTTGTAATGGCGACTTTCACTTTCACGGTGATGGCCATCACCGTGAAAGCTCAGTCAAATCAATCGTTTGCTGACCACTGGGAGTATGTAGGCCTTGCCGTTGAAGAACCGGGATATACTATTTGGGGCACATCGCCTGTCATAGATGATGAGGGCAAGGTACATTTGTTCGTTGCCAGGTGGCCGGGGAGGACCGTGGAGCCGGGCTGGCGGTCGGATAGTGAAATTGCCCATTATGTGGGCGATCGTCCCGAAGGACCCTTTACTTTTTCCGATGTGGCTATTGCCGGAACGGGGTTGGATACATGGGACCGTTACGGCGCTCATAATCCAACGATTCTCCGGGTGGACGACAAATATGTATTGCTTTACATTGGAAATGATAATCCCACGCGACCCGCGCATCCGTCCAATCAAAAGATCGGGATGGCCATATCGGATACCCCTTACGGGCCCTGGAAAAAAGTCAATAAGACGGGGCTGATCCTGGCCCCTCCCGAAAACCCGGACTACTGGAACCATCATGCGGGCAATGGCGTAAACAATCCCACCCTGCTAAAGCATCCTCATGGAGGCTACTTTCTGTACTTTAAGTCGGAAAGGGCAAGAATGGGACTGGCCATAGCGGAAAACCTGGAAGGCCCTTATGTCCAGATGCCTTTTCCGGTGACTTCCAACGAAAGTAATATTGAGGATGGGTATGCATTCTTCTACGAGGGGAAATTCGCGCTGCTCACTACGGATAACCACGGTGTTATTGAGGCTGGCGGCGGGTTACTTTGGACATCTGATGACGGCATCACCTTCAAAAACTATGAAAAGGGCTTCCACAGGGTGGGTGACTACACCGAAATTGACCCGGAAAAAGTGGCCGTTTACTATGGGCCTGAGGAGTTGGGATATACGAAGTTTGAACGCCCTCAGTTATTGATTATTGACGGAAAGCCCAGGTACCTTTATGTTGCTTCGGGACATAATATCTATGGAGGAGACGCCCCGGTAAGTTATGTGATGAAA
>DATCYD010000356.1:0-6690 GCA_036570465.1 Anseongella sp. | reverse complement strand
GCTTGCGGCCATTATTTATTTCGGCCAGCAAGAAGCACCGTATAATCCTTTCCAGGTCAGCCGTCGAAAACTGATGCGCTTTTCCCGGATCCGTTCCACCGGGACTTATCACAAATGCCTTCGGGAGCTGATAGAAGGCGGATATATCTATTATCAGCCTTCCTGGCATCCTAATAAAGGCAGCAAAATCACTTTACGGCATGAATGAACCCATTAAAACATGACGAGATCCCCAATTGTCCGTCCCGATGCTTCATCGGACGGAGCAAGCGGAAGTTGGGCAGAGCCCTACTTCGCTTGCCCTTTGCTACCGCAAAGGGATTTTAAGGATACTCCGGGTATCCTTTCAGCCCTTTCAGGGCGTAGAATTCCGAAAACGAGGATACTGTGCAGTATCCTGCATATATAGCTAACCACTTATACAGATAAATAAATAAACCCGATATGATGAAGGATGTGAATGTGAAATCAGTGCGCTACCCGCTTGCCGTGGACCAAAAATTTGAAAAAGTGGCTTTAAAGCTCGGCCGCACCAAACGGCAGATTTTTATCCAGATGGTGGATTATTTCTATAAAAGTAAAAAGGATCCGGCCGACCTGAATGATGAAGTGCTGAAGAAAGAACTTTCAAGCGGCATTCACCGCATTATTTCCTTCATTCGCCAGCAGGAAAATGACTTGTTAGCACCGATTTATTCCGAGGTGCAAGAACTGAATACCACCACCCTGCAGCATACCCGTTTGCTGGAAAAATACAGTCAGCAAAACATCGCTGATGGTCAGCGCTTGGACGCTTTTCTTCCCAGGCTACGTGGCATTGAAGACGTGTTAACGGCCATGCAGAACCGCTTGCTGGAAAAAGAAATACTGAAGCAGAAGTTCCGGAAGATCCTGGACTTTTATATTAACCACCGGGAAGCCTTGGGATGGCCTGTTTCCGGGGCAAAGAAAACCGAGCTGGCCGAACAAGCCCGAAGATCTTTACAAAACCTGTAAGCATGTATATCAATATTACCACCACCGAAACCGGAAACAACAAAGGCAGCAGCGGCGGATTGGTCCAGTATCTTGAAAAGGAGAACCGTCAACAGTTGGAACAGAAAAAGCCACTACAGCCTGAATACTGGTTTAACAGCCAGCGAAGCAATATCAAGCCACATGAGGTCCGTAGAAAGATCGACAACAACATCGGTAAGCTCTCAAAAAACGACAACAAATTTTTCCTGGTCAATATCAGCCCCAGCAAAAAGGAGATTGCCCACCTGCAAACTCTGTACGGAAGGGAAGGGGCCAAAGAAGAGCTGAAAGCGTACGCCGAGAAAGTCATGGATGAATACGCCCGCAATTTCAAGCGGCCGGGGATCAGCAATAATCAGGACCTGCTCTGGTTCGGTAAGCTGGAAAACTACCGATACTACAACTATAAAGACCCGGAAGTAAAGCAGGGTCTAAAGAAACGAGGTGAGCGCAAGGAAGGCGAGCAAATGCATGTCCAGGTGATCGTCAGCCGCAAAGACATCACCAATAAAATCAAACTTAGCCCTCAAAATACCTCCCGCGGCCGAAATGCCCGGCACTCGGCAAAGATGGGGCAATTCGACCGCATGGCGTTCAAGCAATCAGGTGAAACCTTGTTTGATGAAATATTTGATTTTGATAGGGGGATAAAAGAGACTCTTGCCTACGCCAATACTATAAAAAATGGTTCAGTCGCACAAAGGGCGCAGTTACACGTATTGGAAAAGGTGCATCAAGCCAGCTCGAAAGCTCTTCCTTTAATCCAGGAGTTGGGAAAAGGAGTAACCCAGGGAGTATTTGAAAGCGTTACCAGTTTGCTTGAAAGCCCTCTTAAAACCACTGGCAAGCTGCTTGATATTCTTCTGGAACAAACGAGCAGCCCGGCAAATGCTCCCGATCCGGTCGAAGTAGCAGAAAAGCGGCGAAGGAAAAAAAGGAAGCAGCAACACCGGGGGTATCGCCGGTAACAAAATGTGAGATAGTTTCGATTTACTACCTCTACAGCTTCTCAAGGAGTTTCTTTTTTGTTCGATGAATTCTTCCTCTGGAAGAATACCATTCTCCCTAAGCTTTGCCGACTTGGAATCATTTTGAATGGGCTGCTCTTTCGGCTGCGATAACTAGTCTTTTACAAACTCAGCAAATTTTCGTGTTGATGATTTGTTAATCTGCTCAATGGAAGCATTATTACCAGAAGAGTGGATTTTGAGCTTACCAGACATCAGCCCTGTTTCATATTGAATGGATGTTATTTTATCGAGGGGAAAATCTTCTACTTTGACGCCATTGCAGGCCGTATTCGCGACACTGTGATAAGGTTGGAGGATATAGGTATGGTTCCCAATGATTTTTCGCCTTCGCGGCGGGCGGCCTCCCGGGCATATTTTTGCATAGGTAGGCATTTCGCCGTATGGCCTAACTGATTCTAATTCAGCATCCTGTACTCGTTAGGCGAGTGCCCTACCCGTTGTTTGAATAACCGGGTAAAATGTTGCGGGTATTTAAACCCGAGTTCATAGGCAATTTCATTAATGGTTTTACCGGCATCGAAGAGCTTATTCTTTGCAACGCCAATGATCTTGTTCTGGATATATTCCTGCGCGGACTTTCCGGTTTCTTTTTTGATCAGATCCCCGAAGTAATTGGGCGATAGATGAAGTTCTTCGGCAAACCAGGCAACGGAAGGTAAACCAATATGATAGGGCTTGTCAGATGCGAAATACCCGTTCAGCAACTCTTCAAATTTTTCCAGGATTCCCTTGTTGACGTGATCCCTTGTAATAAACTGCCGGTCATAAAACCGCTCACAATAATTCAAAAACAGCTCAATATTGGAAGCAATCAGCTTTTTACTATGCTTGTCAATGGATTGCCGCAATTCCAATTCAATTTTTGAAAAGCAATCCAGCACCAGCTGCCTTTCGCGTTCCGATAAATGCAACGCCTCGCTGGTATTGTAATCGAAAAAATTATAACCCTCGATGCTTTTGGCAAGCGAAGTGCCGCGCACGAGATCAGGATGAAATACCAGCCCGTGTCCCCTTGGCTGATAGTAGTCCGTCTTATTTTCAACGTCAATTACCTGTCCGGGCGCAATGAAAACCAACGTTCCTTCCTGGTAATCGTAATAATTACGGCCATACTTTAAATCGCCGCATTGCACTTCCTTTAAAAAAACGCAGTACAGTCCGAAGGTCATTTTAGAGCCTGTTCGTTCCTTCGCTTTTGAGAAATCAAGGACACTCACCAAAGGATGCAATGTCGGATGATTATTGAACGCGTTGTACTGGATGATCGTGTCAAAATGATGTATCTGTCCCATCTTTTCTATTGTTTGCTGATACAAATTTAAGCATTCCATCAGCGTGATCAGCATCTGGTAAGCCCCATCAGTGATATTGGTAGGAGAAGCAGTAATCTGTATACCAATCCACTCATTTTCAGTTCAGAACTTTGCAGTAGTTAATAAAAGCCCGGATGAAAAATTAAAAGGATGGAAAAGCGCGGACTTGGCAACAGCGGACTGGAAGTGTCGGCACTTGGCTTAGGTTGCATGGGATTAAGTTTTGGATACGGTCCTGCAAAGGACAAGCAAGAAGCCATAACATTGATTAGAGCAGCTTTTGAGGCGGGGGTTACATTTTTTGATACGGCGGAAGCTTACGGCCCTTATACCAACGAAGAACTTTTGGGGGAAGCCCTCGCACCCTTTCGGAATGAGGTAGTCATTGCCACCAAGTTTGGTTTTCAGGAGGGTGATTCGAAAAAAGGATTGGACAGCAGTCCGGCAAGGATAAGGGCGGTAGCGGAAGCATCCATGAAAAGGCTGAGAACCGATTATATCGATTTGTTCTACCAGCACCGGGTTGACCCGGACATACCAATTGAAGAAGTTGCCGGAACTATCCGGGATTTGATCGGCAAAGGACAAATAAGACATTGGGGTTTATCGGAGGCAGGCATTGAAACGATCCGAAGCGCGCATGCCATTCAACCAGTGACGGCGTTACAAAGCGAGTATTCGTTGTTCTTTCGCGAACCGGAGAGTGAGATCATCCCGACGCTGGAAGAGCTGGGCATTGGCTTTGTACCATTCAGTCCGTTAGGAAAAGGCTTTTTAACAGGAGCCATCGATGAAACTACAAAATTCGACCCTTCGGATTTTAGGAATATCGTACCTCGTTTTTCGGAAGAGAATAGAAAAGCTAACCGGGCACTAGCAGATCTGTTGAAAGCGATTGCCGCTGAGAAAAGTGCAACTCCTGCACAAATAGCGTTGGCCTGGTTGCTGGCTCAAAAGTCCTGGATCGTACCCATTCCGGGAACCACAAAATTGCATCGCCTCAGGGAGAACATTGGGGCAACTGCCATTGAATTGTCGGTAGAAGACGTACAACAGATAGAAAATGCGGCATCAAAAATCACCATACATGGAGCCAGGTATCCTGAACACGTACAAAACAGGGTAGGAAAATAAAATTTGTTGGAAATGAATAAGAAATTAATGAAGAACCTGTGCGCAGTGACGTTATTGTTGGCTACATCCATATCACTGAATGCCCAAAATAAACGGAAACCATTGATTATTGCCGGGCAAGGCAGTTTTGCCGTTGGTGGAACAAAGATTACAGAGCCAGGTACCTTCGACGTGAATAATGCTTTGAAACCGCAAGGACAAACCTTTCACGGCGATCATGCCTATGTATTTTACCAGATTCCGGTGAAAGCGCGAAAATATCCGCTGGTATTTCTACACGGTGCCGGACAGTCCAAAAAAACGTGGGAAACTACTCCCGATGGAAGAGAAGGTTTTCAGAACATCTTTCTTCGCAGAAGGTTTCCGGTATACCTGCTTGACCAGCCCAGGCGTGGTGAGGCGGGAAAGAGTACCGTTGCCGCTACCATCACACCAACTCCTGACGAACAGTTCTGGTTCACGCAATTCCGTCTCGGCAATTACCCCGATTTCTTTCCCAATGTTCAGTTTCCCAAGGATTCGGCTTCCCTGGAACAGTTCTATCGGCAGATGACCCCTAACACGGGCGATTTCGATGCGAAAGTTATCTCAGATGCTGTTTCCGCCCTGTTCAATAAGATCGGCGAGGGTATTCTGATCACCCATTCACAAGGCGGTGGCCCGGGTTGGTTCACGGCCATAAAAAACGATATGGTTAAAGCTATTGTGGCGTACGAGCCGTATAGCAGTTTCCTCTTCCCGGAAGGTGAATTGCCCAAACCGATACCGTCCACCGGTCTTTTTGGCGAGCTGAAAGGTGCGGAAATTCCGTTAGCTGATTTTCTGAAGCTCACCAAAATACCGATCGTGATCTACTATGGTGATAATATTGCGAAGGAGCCGACGGATGTATGGAACAAGGACCACTGGCGCTCAGGGCTTGAAATGGCGAGGATCTGGGCGGCAACGATCAATAAACATGGCGGGGATGCAACCGTGGTACACTTGCCGGAAATTGGCCTTGAAGGCAATACACACTTTCCCTTTTCTGATCTGAACAATGTGGAAGTTGCTGATGCACTTTCCAAATGGCTAGCCGAAAAAGGGCTGGATAAGTGATATTGGTAGTTATTCCCGTAATCTATCTACCAAAACACAGCCGGGATATCAGGAAATTTGCACCAACAAAGAGAGACAGATGAAAAAGTTCACAATATATGGATTTTGGCTGAGCGCGATTTTCTGCATGCTGGCTTCCTGTTCCAATGCACAGGAACCAGCGACCGGAAAAGGCGAATTGCTAACCGGGCGGGAGATATTGATCGTTTATCTGTCCCGGACCAACAATACAAAAGCTGTCGCAGAAATTATCCATAAAAACGTAGGCGGCGATATGGTGGCATTAGAACTCGTAACGCCCTATCCAGAGCATTACCAGACTACGGTAGATCAGGTGGCTGATGAAAACGCCACGGGTTACCTGCCTCCGCTGAAAACGAAGATTGACAATATGGAAAAATACGATGTCGTCTTTGTCGGATTCCCGACCTGGGGCATGCAATTACCACCGCCAATGAAGAGTTTTTTGAACGATTATGATCTGAGCGGAAAGACGGTGGTACCCTTTAATACCAATGCGGGATATGGCGTTGGCAGCAGCTTTGAAACCGTACAGCAGCTCTGCGCGGATAGTAAAATACTGGAAGGGTTCTCTACAAAAGGCGGCGTGGAAAGAGATGGGATTTTATTCGTGATGGAAGGAGAAAAAGAAAAACAGGTCGAGGTTAAGGTGCAGAACTGGCTGCGGAAAATAGGTTTAACTGAATAACGGTTCCAATTGTAAAATTTATAAATAATTATTGGTATGAAAGCATTAACGCTCGGACTATTCTTAATCGCTGTAAGTGCGCAATGGTCCTTTGCACAAAACTCTTCCGCAGATCAGGAAATCATTCATCTCTCTAAGCAGAAATGGCAATGGATGGCTGACAAAAATGTGGATTCCCTGGCTGCGCTCTTCCACGAAAAGGCAGAGTTTGTCCATATGGGAGGAAACTGGGGAACGGACCGCGAACTCCAGGTGATTGAAAGCGGCGGCATCTGGTACAAAAAAGCGGATATCCATGAAGTCTCCGTTCAACTAATTGACAACACGGCTATCCTGTTAAACAGGATTACCTTATTGGCTGAGGTTGGCGGCAATGAAGTCACCAATC
>DATCYD010000355.1:0-27095 GCA_036570465.1 Anseongella sp. | reverse complement strand
AATGCCATCGTGACACCCAGGGTGATCGCCAGCAACAACTGCACATACAAAGGAAAGAGGTCCGCCAGGATGAGGCCGTATAGCAGTACCGTGGCCGTGATATAAAGGACGGTTTTGAAAACCATAGAACTGTTGGCATACTTTGATGATTGCTTGTCCAGAAAATAATCATCTACCCGCGCTCTTAGTACGGTGTAGAATGAGGATTGATCCCCATTAATAAATTTTAATTGTTGATTCATACGTTTCCTCACTGAAGGCACACGGCCCGGCGCCAGAAAGCAAGCGTGGAAATATAGGAAAAAATGGCGAGACTGGCTGCTGCCCCCCCTTAGAACATTTGTTTCAAATTTTTATCTTTGCTACCCTTAATGAAATCTTGTAACAATGGCAAAAGCATCGGATGTTAAGAGCGGGAATATGTTGCGGTTCAACGGGGAACTGGTACAGGTGACGGAATTCCTGCACCGGACGCCGGGTAACCTGCGGGCGTTCTACCAGGCGAAAATGCGGAATGTTCGTACGGGAAAGATTGCGGAGTACCGTTTTCGGCCGGACGAGGAAGTGGAGATCGCGCGGGTAGAGACCAAGAATTATCAGTACCTGTACGACGACGGCGATCATTTTGTGATCATGGATAACGACTCGTTCGAACAGATCCCGGTTTCCAGGCTCCTGTTTGGTGACGCTGCCCAGTTCCTGAGCGAAGGCATGCAGGTCATGGTCGCTTTCGATGAAAACGATGAGCCGGTCTCGGCAGAGGCACCGTCTCATGTGGAGCTGGAAATTACCTATACCGAACCGGCCGTAAAGGGCGATACATCTTCAGGCGCTACGAAATACGCTACCCTGGAAACGGGGAAAGAGATCAAGGTCCCCCTGTTCATCAATCAGGGCGACAAGGTAAAAGTCGATACCCGAACCGGCGACTACGTCGAGCGGGTGAAATAGCGATCACCCCTAATAATCCATCCGGAAGACCCGGTTTCCCATCATGACGGGCATCCAGAGTTGTCCTGCTTCGTAATTATAGTAAATATCGGCAGGGCCTTCGATCTTGCCCACGATTTCGGTGACTTCCTGGGTGTCCAGGTTCAGCCGTTTGAGGGCGCCGGCCCGTTCACCAAATTTGATCCAGTCGGTGAACACGAGGGTGTTCTGATAGATGAAGATGCCGTCCAGGTGTCCTGTATAGGTGCTGAGCTGCTCGTATTGCATGGTGGCAGAATCTAGTTTTACCCGGGCAATCTGGCCGTTGGGTTCGTTATTGGTACCAACTCCTACCACATACAAGGTGTTATTGGCCTCGTCCAGGTCCAACCCGTTGGGGCCATTGACGGTGCCTTCGATCGCCATTTTCTGATAGCTTTTTTGCAAAACGTCTATTTTGAAGATGGCGTCCACGTCAGGAGCTGATACAAGTATTTCATGTTGATTCAGCGGTTCCAGATCATTCAGGAAGTTGCTTTCAGGTATCTCGATCTCGAATACTTTTTTGCGCTTCTTGTTCAGGGTGAATCCGTACACCTTGTTGATATCGGTAACGAAAAGTATTTTACCGATCACACACATTCCTTTTGGAGCATTTAGCTTTCCTCGGCGGGGCAGGTAGAGGCGGTCAATGATCAGCCCTTCATCAGAAACCTTGGAGATAAATCCGTCTCCGTCTTCAACAGTAGGATTAGGCTCGGTACCGATATTGGATATGTAGTAGAATTTGCCATCATAGGTAACACTTTCGGGATGCGACAAGCGGGGGATATTGATGCTTTGTGAAAAGGCATTCCCACATATGAGGCCCGCAAAGGCCAGAAATAATAATTTTTTCATTCTCTTCGTGTTTAAAAATGGATTATACTGCAATAATAAGCCATCTGTTCAAAAGAACAGTGATCTTTTAATAATTTCTACTTGCTAAAATAAGGCCAATCCGTTACGCGTGGCCTGAAACTTGATTGTTCTAGCCGCAAAAGGTTAATGATCATGAGAAATGTGACAGGGAAGGTATTGCGAATTGGAATGGTACTTTGGCTTGCCGGATCTTTGGGGGCATGTACCGAGTTGGACGAAGGGCGGGTGAACGGAAACTCACAGCTGCAGGTAAGACTAACAGATGCCCCCGGTGACTTTGATGCCGTTTTTATAGACGTTTCGGGTGTACTTATTCACCGGTCAGCAACGGATGTTGCGGGAGCCGAAGACGGTGGTTGGGAGCGTATTGATGGCGTGAAGAGCGGCGTTTATAATCTCCTGGAGCTGGTGAACGGGCATGATACCCTGTTGGTGGACGCCAATGTGCCTTCAGGGCATTTTGCCAGATTAAGGCTGGTATTGGGGGAAAGCAATCGTGTGGAAGCCGGTGGCAAATCATATCCGCTGCAACTGGCGAAAGGGGTGCCGGCCGAAGTGGATTTGAACATAGATAGCGAGTTGCGTAACGAGACGCTGTTTGAGCTGTTGCTGGATTTCGACGTTGCCCGCTCCATAGCCAAAACAGATAGTACTTATCAGCTCAAACCGGTGCTCCGGGTGCTGAAAGGCAATCCTTCCGGGGGAATAGTACGAGGGGTGGTGACACCGGCGGCAAAGCACGTTGCTGTGATGGCGATAACGGGTAATGATACGCTGGGGACATATACCGACACATTGGGAAATTATCTTCTGAAGGCGGTTCCTTCGGGAAATTATTCCCTGCGCTTTGTTCCGGGAAGTGATCACGGACTGGGAACAGTGGATACAGCCGGTATCACAGTGAATGATGACGAGGTCACCCAGCTCAATATCACGTTGCCCGATACGTCATCAAGCGGGAACGTTCAGTAAGCTGAGTATCTCAGAAGGATGCTCCAACCGGAATTCGCCGGTGAGCTTATCAGGATCCAATGTGCCCCATAATGCCAGCCCGAAATGAACACCGGCAGCATCCGCGCATTGCATGTCGTATGTGGTATCGCCTATGAAAAGGACCTCGGAAGCATTCAGATTGCTTTTTTTCAGAAATAACTGCAACGGCTCAGGATGCGGTTTGTGTTCGGCGGTGTCTTCGTAGCATACGTTGGTTTCAAAAAGGGGAAGCAATCCGGAAGGGATGATGTCATAACCCAGCTCTTCCCGGATACGTGAAGTGACGATCCCCAGCCGGATGCCGGCCCGGTGCAGCTGCTCCACGGTTTCCCGGATACCATCATAAAACTTGATGAGCGCAGAGAATTCATGCATGTAACGGGTCATCTTATCGTGGTTTTCCGGCGTGTCTTCAATGCCCAGTAACTCGAATGATTTATACCGTGGTTTGCCCCATATCCTGGTCAGCATTTCCTTGCGGTCCATGGTCCGGCCTTTTTCGGCAAGTATTTTCAATTTCGCTTCCAGCACCGCATCCTCGGTATCCACCATGGTGCCATCCACGTCAAAAACAACAGCTTTATACATCCTATATAGTTATAGTCATTATGGAAGAGGAACCTCGCGCCGTTCTTCGCTGCTTTTGATGGCTCCTTCAATTACCCTGATAACATTTAATGCCTCTTCCGGTTTTACGACCAGCGCTTTTTTCTGCCGGATGGCCTGGTAAATGTTCTCGTAAAATGCAGGGTAATTTCCGTTTACGGTTTTATAGGTCTTGCGGACTGTGCGACCGTTTTTTTGTACACGGTTAATGGTGCCCCAGTAAATATCGTCTTCATATCCCCAGTTTGCCTCGTCAGGAAGATGACCCGCTTTAAGCCGCTCTTCCTGCGGATCAATGCCGTACTTTACATAGCTTCCATCGGTGCCGTGCAATACGATCCTGGGGCCTTCTTCCTTCACCAAATAGCTGCAGCGTAAAATGACTGATTTGTCAGGATAGCGAAGCAGGATATTGAAGTAATCCACCACCTTCCCACCCGTGCGCATGACCCGCAGATCGGCCCAAACCCCGTCGGGCATCCCGAACAGAAAGAGCGCTTCGTCGATCTGATGAGAACCCAGGTTGTATAATGTGCCCGTGCCCGCCTTTTTATCTTCTTTCCAGGTGTTTTCCTGAATGAAGTTCCGGAATCGGTCATAATGTGATTCGAATTCCACAATGCGTCCCAGATAGCCTTTTTTCAGGATCTCACGGACCGTAAGCGCGCCGCCATCCCATCGCCGGTTATGAAAAACGCTGAGAATAAGTCCTTTCTTTTCAGCAAGTGCGACAAGCTCTTCCCCTTCTGCGACGGTCATGGTGAAAGGTTTCTCAACGATGACGTGCTTTCCTGCTTCCAATGCTTCCTTTGTGTAGTCGTAATGGGTTTGATCCGGGGTATTGACAATTACCAGCTCAATCTCAGGGTCGGAAGTAAGGCCGGAGAATTTTTTTACGGTACGACATCCGGTGAAATATTCTTCGGCCCCCCGGGGGGTGCGCTGCATCACGGAAACAACTTTAAAATTGGGATTGGTTTTTAACAAGGGTCCGTGAAAAACCCTTCCTGACATGCCAAAAGACGTAAGGCCAACGTTAATAGGAGTACTCATACGCGCTAAGTTAAAGCTTCGGATGGAAAAAAATTAATATTTTCGTGAAATGGCAGCATACGAGAAACGGACTTTAAGAAAGGAATACCTCGAAAAGCGGTTGGTGTTATCCGTTAAAGAACTAGCCAGGCGCAACGAGGCTATTTTGAAGCACTTTTGCAGAATCGATTTCAGGGAGGTCCGCTACCTTCACAGCTACCTGCCTATCCAGGAAAAAAATGAGGTAGATACCATGCTGCTGATTGACTGGATGCGTGAAAACCACCCGGAGATCCGGATCGTGGTGCCCAAGTCAGACTTTAATACAAATGTTATGTCTCATTATGCCCTGGGCGAGGTGGAGTTCAAAGTAGGCCGCTTTGGCATTCCTGAACCGGTTTCAGGAGATGAAGTAGCGATCAAGTCAATTGATCTGGCTATTGTTCCCCTGATCGCCGTGGACAAACGCGGCCATCGGGTAGGTTACGGCCGCGGATTCTATGACCGCTTTCTGATTGAATGTCGTCCGGACGTGCAAACCATTGGCGTTTCTTTTTTCGACCCGGTTGACGAGATCGTGGATGCCGGGTTGCAGGATGTGCCACTGAAGAAATGCATTACACCCTCAGGGGTCATTGCTTTCGGGTAGGGGTTTCTCGTTTCCGCCCTTTTCCGTGGAGAGTTTTGCCAGGCCTGCGGTGCGGTGTGAAGACCTGTCCGAGACGTTAAAGCCAGCGGAGGAAGGCCCAGAATTTCCTCTCTGGCAGATAACCGGGATTGGTTTCATGAGCCCGCGCTTCACACTCGAAGGAGATCCGGAGATAGGCACCCATATGACTCCTGCCGCCAAGCCGCCGGAGGAGGTATTCCAGCAGGTACCAAATGTAGAAGAAGATCACCAGCATTTCCGCCTGCTGCCGCAAGTGGACCTTCTCGTGCCGGATCAGCTGTTGGTTATCCGCCAGGGCGCGTGACCGCAGGATGATGAAGGGGAAAAGAACGATCGCGTCGGCGAATGAAAAGGTGAATACGCGCAGGAACTGCTTACTGACGAGGATCATGCAAACGGCGGGTTATGTAGCATATCCCTGGTAATTTACTTCAACTCCAGCAATACGGGACAATGATCGGAATGGTGAGCGTCCGGCAGGATGGCGGCGCGCTTCAGCAGGTCGTTCATTTCCGCGGAAGCTGAAAGGTAGTCGATCCGCCAGCCCAGATTCCGGGCGCGGGCGTTGGCGCGATAGGTCCACCAGGTGTAATTATGCGGTTCGGGATTAAAGTGGCGAAAGGTGTCGGTGAAACCACTGGAGAAGAATTTTTCCATCCATTCTCGTTCGGGCGGCAGGAAGCCTGACGATCTCGCGTTTGATTTCGGATTGTGGATATCGATGGGTCGGTGGCAGATATTATAGTCGCCGCCGATGATCAGATTGGGGTGTGCCCGTTTTAATCGATGAACGTAGTCGTGGAAATCGTCCAGAAACCGATACTTGAACGCCTGGCGGTATTCGCCGCTTGTTCCGGAAGGAAAGTAAGCGCTCATCACTGAGAAATCACCATAATCGGCGCGCAGGATCCGGCCTTCGCAATCGTAGTCTTCCATCCCGCAGCCGTATTCCACATGACCGGGTTTGATCTTGCTGAGAATGGCCGTGCCGCTGTAGCCCTTTTTTACGGCCGGGTGCCAGAATATGTGGTAACCCATCCTTTCGATCAGCTGAAGTTGTTCGGGGATTTGGCCGGTTTCGGCTTTTACTTCCTGGAGACAAACAATGTCAGCCTTTGTAGCTTGCAGCCAGGTGAGCCAGTTTTTATTGATAGCTGCACGGATCCCGTTTACATTATAACTGATGATCTTCACGCTGGGTATTGGTTACGGTCAGGGTTGAAGTTCGCTTTCGAGCTGGCGCACTTCCCGCCGGGTGAGTTCTCTGATGCTCATGGTTACATCTTTCAGCGGACGATCGTGGGCATCCGTTTCCACAGCCGCGATATCATCGACCATGTCCAGGCCGCTGACTACTTCTCCGAAGACGGTATAGGACTGGTCCAGATGTGGAGTGCCACCGGTTGTCTTATAGACTTCACGCTGCCAGGCAGGGATCTTTCGGCCGCCCAGCCGTGTGTTTTCCAGTTGATCCAGCTGCTGGTCGGTAAAGACCTGCCCTTGTACGATATAAAACTGGCAGTTACTGGAAGCTTTTTCGGGATTGTTGTCGCGCGCGGCGGCGATGACTCCTTTTTTATGGAAGAGGGAATCTCTGAATTCGGCCTGGATCCTTGGGCCGGGCGCTTCACCTTCGCCCAGCCGTTCGCCCGGAGCAGCATCTCTGGAATCCGGGTCGCCGCCCTGGATCATGAACTCCTCAATCACGCGATGGAACAGTAAACTGTCGTAAAAGCCGTCCCGGATCAACTTCAACATGTTGTCACGGTGCAGCGGCGTTTCATCATAAAGACGAATAATACTACTCCCGTAGGAGGTGCTGATTTTGATATAATGTTGTTGCTGTGCGCTTTTTCCACTGAAAAGCGGGGTCCCGCAGGCGGTTAGCAGCAGGAGCGGGGTAAACAGGAGAAGTTTTTTCAGGGTCATTGGGTCCTACACAAATTCATTCAAAACCTTGTTCTTCGAAATAATGAATGATCAGTTGCTTGATCAATACTTCTTGTTCAAAGATGGTGTAATTTGGGATTTTTTTTACGTTTTTCCAATGTGGCCAGCCATCCTGGTCCAATCCCTCCAGTTCGTAATATCCCAATTCGCTGAAAAGCCGGCAATTGGCGATGTGCATCAGTTCTTCCTTTTGTCGTTTGGAGAAACGGCGCGGCCCGCGGCCCAGTTCCTGCACTCCGATCAGAAAAAGCAATGATTTAACGTCCGGTTTTTCGTTCCCGAATTCCATGGCAACCTTTTCAGTCAGCGCCAACCATTTTTCATTGGTTTCCTGTATGGTCATGCCGGCAAAGTTAGTCAAGAAGCGGAAGCTTCGCAATGGCCAGCGTTATTCTTATTCTCTCAACTGAAAGTTGCTGACGGCGATCTGGGCTTCATTATTGAGTTCGGTTCCCGTACTCATGTAGAAGTATTTAGGCGTTTTCGGGTCAAACATATCAGTATCCAGCACTTTCTTATCATCCAGATATACTTTCATCTTCGTGCCATTCACCTGAATGGAAACATGCATGACAGCATTTGCATAATTCGCCAGTTCAAAATCACTGGTGTTATATACTTTGGTGTCGCTGCTTGAATGGATCACTTCTTCGTTCCAATAGTGAACGGTAGTGCTGGTGATGGCATTATCATTATAAGCGTCACTGATATAACTGCTTACACTGTTATCCCGGGCAAACCCAAAGTTAAAATCATTCAGGTCGCGGGCCTTGTCACTTCGCGTGAAAATGTCAAACTCGAGACTGAAATCAGCAGGCATGGCCAGCAGGGTGTCCAGCTTGTAGGTGGTGAATTCCTTTAAAAGCATCCAATTGCCTTCTGTGCCGGGAAAGGTTACTACCTGGCCTGAGCCACTGGTCTTCCAGTAATGCGGCATGCTGCCGATGGTCTCGCCTGTGAGATCGTCTCCGAAAAGAAGGGAATCACCTGCCGTAAAATCAACTACCTGGCTGACAGCAGCTTTGGCCGGAAGGCCTGTTGAGGGGGCTTCTTCAGGCGTCTGGTTAGCCTCCTCGTCTCCGCTAACGACGTCGTCAATTGCTTTTTCCGCTGCTTTTTCGGCTTTCTTTTTGATCCTTTTAAGGATCTGGCCGTGAGAAACCGGGACGGCAGCCAGGAAGGCAACGCCCAATAAAAGGATTCTTGCTTTGTTGTTTATGTTCATCGTTTGATGTTGTTGTTTACTAATGAAGGAAAGAGTTATACATCCAAATCTGCTTTTCTTTTTTAAGAGTTTGGTTTCTTGATCCAGTTTACTTCGTAAAGATCTTTCCGGCGGTCTTTCAACGTGCGTACGGTACCGTATTGATGCAAAACCTTGAGCGCGTCCAGGTCCACATCGGCGATCAGCGTCATTTCGGTATTGGGAGTTGCTTCGGCCTTCACTGCGTTGGTTGGGAACTGGAAATCGGAAGGCGTAAAGATGGCGGATTGAGCATATTGAATATCCATGTTGTTGACCCTTGGCAGATTACCTACGCAACCAGCGATAGCAACGTAGCATTCATTCTCAATGGCCCGGGCCTGGGCACAGTGTCTTACCCGGGTATATCCGTTTTGATTATCAGTCAGGAAAGGTACGAATAACAATTGCATGCCTTGTTCGGCGTAAAGGCGGGACAGTTCCGGGAATTCTACGTCGTAACAGATGAGGATTCCTATTTTTCCGCAGTCTGTATCGAATACTTTTAACTGGTCGCCGCCGGACATGCCCCAGCTTTTGACCTCGATGGGCGTGGGGTGGATCTTGCTGTAGGAATCCCAGGTTCCGTCTCGCCGGCACAGATACGATATGTTTTTCAGGACTCCATCTTCTACGATAGGCATGCTGCCGGTGATGATGTTTACGTTATAACTGACAGCAAAATCGGTGAACCTGCTGCGGATGGGCTCGGCGAACCTGGCCAGTTCACGGATGGCTTCGGCTTCTCCAAGGTGGTTGTAATCCGCCATAAGGGGAGCATTGAAAAGCTCAGGAAACAAGATGAAGTCGCATTTGTAACCGCTGACCACATCCACGAAAAATTCAGCCTGTTCCAAAAGAGAGGCCATATCGGGCATAGACCGCATTTCCCACTGCACCAGCCCCAGCCGGGCGGTAGAAGGAGTGACCGGGCCGGCGCCTTCTTCCTGAAAATAAATATTGGACCATTCCAGGAGGGTGGCGAATTCCATCGATTCGGTATCGCCTTTCAGGTAACCTTTCAGCACTTTCCGGACATGGAAATCATTGGAAAGCTGGAAATTCAGGGTGGGGTCGTGAATTTCCTTCATTTTCACTTTTTCAATGTATTCACGGGGAGTGAGTTGGTCCGCATACTGCTCGTAATTGGGAATTCTTCCTCCGGCGATGATGGCCCGGAGATTGAGTCGTTCACAAAGCTCCTTCCGGGCATCGTAGAGCCTTCTGCCCAAACGAAGGCCGCGGTGATCGGGATGGACAAATACGTCGATCCCATACAGGACATCTCCTTTAGGGTCGTGGGTGTTAAAGGTATAGTTGCCGGTAATCTGGTAGTAGGTGTGCCGGTCGGTAAATTTCCGGTAATTGACGATGATGGACAGCGCGCATGCCACAACCTTGCCGTTAACCTCGACGCAGAACTGTCCCTCGGGAAAGATACGCAGTAGTTTTTCGATCTTATCCTGATCCCAGAAGCTGCCTCCCATGCCTGAATAGGCCTCGATCATGGAAGCTTTCAAGTCACTGTAATCTTTTTTGTGCAGCGCGCGAAGCACTACCGAAGTGGTTTCGGGGGATATATCAGGCATGGGTCATGCAGAGCAAATTTAAGGCCATTTCCGTTATCCGATCTGCATACCGTTGGCAGTGGGACGCTCTGGTGCCAGCAGCACTACTTCCCCGTTTTCCGAATATACCCCCAGCACCAGACACTCGGAAATAAAATCAGCGATCTGTTTCGGCGGGAAGTTAACCACCGTGATCACCTGGCGGCCAACGAGCTGCTCCCGATCGTACAAGGTGGTGATTTGTGCCGAGGAGTTCCGTAGTCCCATTGGCCCGAGATCAATGCGAAGCTTCCAGGCAGGTTTCCGGGCGCCGGGGAAGTCCCGGACTTCAGTAATGGTCCCTACCCGTATATCGAGTTTTTCAAAATCTGTCCAGGTGATGGAGTTTTTCATGTCTTAGCTGATACGCTTTTCGCTGAAGTGCCATTTCATTTTGATGATAAAGTGGAGGCACTTTAGCGTTTCTTTGTAATAAAGTAGGGGGAATGCAGTTTACCCGCATTTGGTATAGCCGCAACTCTTGCACTTGAGACAACCTTCTTCATAGATCAGGCCTTCCTCATCACCGCAACTGCTGCATTTCCGGTCACTTCCGGTCAGGCCGTCAGGGATATACCGTTTCAGGGAACGAGCCACACCGTTCTTCCAGGTGTTGATATGCTCATCGTACAAACTCAGATTATTGACCAGATCTACCACATAATTGATGGGCATCCCATGGCGAAGTACGCCGGAGATCAGTTTGGCATAATTCCAGAATTCCTTGTTGAAGGAACGAGATAATCCTTCGATCGTGGTCCGGTAACCATCTTTGTCATGGAATTGGAAATCGTAGCGGGACTCGCCACTTTCGTCTTTTTCTTTGATCACCCAACCCTTTTCTACATAAGCTGGCAGGTTGAAGGAATCTTCCATCTTTCCTGTGAATACTTCGTAAGGACGTTCGTCCAGCAATCCGATTACGGCGATCCATTTTTCATAATCGTTCTGAAAACGTATCACATCTGCTTCCAGCTTTTTCGGTCTTCTGGGGGCTTCGGTTTCGATCAGTTTCGCTGCTATCTGTTGGGCGCTTTCTTTGGTGCCTTCATGTTGCTTCTCTTTCCCCTTGTCATCGGCCACCAGAACGCCGGTGCGGGAGCCATCCCGGTAAACAGTAATGCCCTTGAGACCTTTTTTCCAGGATTCCAGATAAATTTCACCCACCTTCTCCATGCTGACATCTGATGGCAGATTGATGGTGGAAGAGATCGAATGGGTGATGTATTTCTGTACCAGTGATTGTATTTTGACGCGTTTTATCCAATCTATCTCCGGAGCTGTAGAGCCGAAATAGGGAGATTCTTCAATGTTATTGTTCCCGGTTGTCTCCATCCATTGTTTTGCTTTGGGATGATAAACCGTGAACTCTTCCCAGGAATCCCCCATATCATCCACAAAAGAAACGTTGGCGTCTTCTGCGCTGGTATTGACTTTCCTGCGACGTTTGTAGGAGAGCAGGTAAACCGGCTCCAGACCTGATGAGGTGCCTGCCAGCAGGCTCAGCGAGCCCGTGGGTGCCACAGTAGAAAGGGAGATGTTTCGTCTGCCATGCTCCATCATGCGGCTGTAAAGCTCAGGGAATTCTTCCTGCATCATTTTTATAAATTCCGACTCGTTTTCAATGGCCGGGTCAAACCCTTTGAAGCTGCCCCGTTCAATGGCCATATCGACGGAACTGTCGAATTCGGCTTCCAGCTTTGTGCGCATGATCTTGTCGATGGCGCGCATGCCTTCCTCGCTGTCAAAATGAAGCCCTAAGGCTGCCAGTGCATCGGCCAGTGCGGTAAAGCCCAGTCCGGTACGGCGGCCATTCTTGCCGGTTTCGTAGAGCAATTTCCAGGTCTCGATCTCGGTGCGTTTGATGAAGTCGGGTTCATCGTCTGCATATACTTTATTCAGAATACGTTGTACATGTTCCAGTTCCAGTTCAACTAAATCATCACTGAGTCGTTGACTTTCGTACACTGTTTCATAGAAGGTCTCATAATCAAACCTGGCCCCTTCGCTGAACGGATTTTCTACAAATCCAAAAAGATTGAGGGCAATCAGGCGGCAGCTGTCACCCCCTTGCATGGCAATTTCCGAGCATGGGTTGGTTGAGCTGTTTTTGTACTCGGGATAGACCGAGGAAGTGGAATACCGGTGTTGCCGGTCCCAGAAAATCAACCCGGGCTCGGCGGTGCTGTGTGCGCAGCGAATGATGGTTTCCCAAAGCTCACGTGCCCTTACCGTTTTTTTATGAGAGGGCTTGTTCGAGTCTATGGGCCAGCGGTGGGTAAAATCGGTATCGTTTGTGACTGCCAGCATGAATTCGTCCGACAGACGGACCGAAATATTCGCGCCGGTTACTTTCTTCAGGTCTTGCTTGATGGTCACGAAATCCTCCACATCAGGATGGGCGATATCAATCGTCAGCATCAACGCGCCCCGCCTTCCGTTTTGGGCAACTTCACGCGTGGTGTTGGAAAAACGCTCCATGAATGTGATGGCTCCGGTGGTTGTACCGGCAGCATTGGATACTTTCGCATTCCGCGGACGCAGACCGGAAATATCCACTCCAACTCCGCAACGCCGTTTGAAAAGGTGGGCCAGTTGTTCATCGGTATAGCAAATGCCTCCATAGGAATCATATACCGGAGGGACTACCACGCAATTGGAAAGGGATGCGATCATGTGCTGATTGCCAAGCCCTGCCATGACGCTTCCCTGTGGAATGACGTAGCGGAAGCGGTCAAACAGGTTGAAGATCTTATGGTCGTTCAGAGTGATACGACGCTTGCCGTAGGAGGAAAGACCGGTTTTAGGCCGTCCTTCGGCGCGAGCATCAAATTTTTGTTCCATCCGTGCGAATTCAACGGCCATTCGCTGATGCATATCGACAGGCGTTTTCTCAATAAAACGGCCCTGTTCATTCTTTACAGCATATTTATTCATCCAGGTAGTGGCCGCGAGTTCATCTCCACCAAAATATTCCATGGCAGCCTGCTTTACTTCCGCTGAGGTAAAGACTTCCTCTGCAAGGGTAGTCACATCATTCATATCAACAATTTTTTCGTATTGAACTGCAACGGCGCAGCTTGACCAATTTAACCTTTGCTTTAAAAAATTCAAATCTGTTTTGAATTTTTTTTAGTCACAATTCAGTATTAATTATTTGCCTGTCAACAGGTTATCCTGTTGATTACTTCGTTGTCACCTTGTTTTAGAACAAAAAAAACTGAAAAAGGTGTAGAATTTTTTTCTTTTGAACCGGTAAAATTACTTCCATTATGCGGTATTGCTTCGCTTTAGTTTTCCACAATGGCCGATAAACTATATATTCGCCAAAACCATCTGTTTAAAGAGGTGTTGATGATTGATACATACTCCGATGAATATTTTATGCGGGAAGCGCTGAAGGAAGCCGCAAAGGCGTTTGAAGATGATGAAGTTCCCGTAGGCGCCCTGGTAACGGCGGGAAACCGGATTATCGGAAAGGGACATAACCTGACCGAACGTCTGAATGATGTGACCGCCCATGCTGAAATGCAGGCCATGACTGCTGCGGCGGGCTATCTTGGTGGGAAGTATCTGGATGAATGTACGCTGTATATAACCCTTGAGCCCTGTGTAATGTGTGCAGGGGCGGCTTTTTGGTTTCAGATGGGAAAGATTGTTTTTGGCGCCCACGACCCGAAGAGGGGGTTTGCCCAACTTGGGAAGCCGCTTTTGCATCCGCGGACCCTCGTCACAGGAGGGATTCTGGAAACTGAATGCGGGTCGCTTATCCAGGAGTTTTTCAGGAAGAAACGGATGAAATAACGCAACGAATTGTTTAACAATAATAATAAGTAGAATTATGGCTTTTGAATTACCGGCGTTGCCTTACGCCTCCAATGCCCTTGAACCGCATATCGATCAACAAACGATGGAGATTCATCACGGGAAACATCACCAGGCTTATGTTACGAACCTGAATAAGGCACTTGAAGGTAAAGATGCGGGAAGCATCGAAGACGTATGCAGGAACGTATCCAGCTATGGGCCGGCTGTGCGTAATAACGGTGGCGGACATTTTAACCATTCACTGTTCTGGACGGTGATCGGTCCCAATGGAGGGGGTACCCCCTCGGGTGACCTGGCCGGAGCGATTGACAGTGCTTTCGGGTCCTTTGATGCGTTCAAGGAAAAGTTTTCCGCCGCAGGGGCCACCCGGTTTGGTTCAGGATGGGCCTGGCTGATCGTGAAAGACGGAAAACTCGAAGTAACTTCCACGCCGAATCAGGATAATCCCCTGATGGACGTTGCTGAAGTACAAGGTACACCCATCCTTGGGCTTGACGTATGGGAGCATGCATATTATCTCAAGTACCAGAACCGTCGTCCCGATTACATTGCCGCATTCTTTAATGTGGTTAATTGGGATGCTGTATCTGAACGTTATAGCAAGGCGCTTTAATATTGCCGCCCAGGCAGATGCCGGGCGTTAAGATGCAGGTGATCCGGTGCGGGCGGGCTTTCCATGGAATGCTTTCGTGGGAATGGCGTTCCTGCACCGGATTGTTTTTTGGGTCATAGCACGAGCTTAGGCCCACAGGTGCTCCCCTGAACGCCAGGCCAGGGGGTGAAAAAAAGTGCCGTTTATCTGTGGATGGAAGACTCCCTTACAATAAGTTCGACCGGAAGAACAGTTGTTTCCGGTCCCCTGGGAGATGGATTTTTCTCTTCGATCTGTTTCAAAAGAAGCTCGGTGGAGGTCTGCCCCATTCGGTAGGAAGCCTGGTCGATGGTAGAAAGTGTCGGCGATATAATGAGTCCGCTTGGGTCGTTGGCGTACCCCACAATGGAAAGTTCGGAAGGGATTCCTATTCCCAATTCCTTGGCTACCTGAATCGCAGCAATGGCAGAGGTATCGTTGGCAGCAAAAATGCTGTCCGGACGCTTTGTCTGACCGCTTAGTAATGACCGGGCTGCTTTTCGACTGTTTTCCGTGTTTAGATAGAATTCGAACACCAGATCAGGATCATAAGAGATGCCGTGTTTTTCAAGTGCGGCTTTGTATCCGGCCAGACGGTCCTCGTAAATGTTCAGGCTGAGCGCTCCGGTAAAATGAGCGATCCTTCTGCATCCCTGAAGGATAAGGTGTTCGGTGGCCTTATATCCGCCGCCAAAGTCATCACTGACTACTTTCTGAACGTTCAGGCTTTTGGGAACGCGGTCGAATAAGACAATGGGAATATCATTTTCCAAAAACACCTGGAAATGATCATAATTTTTGGTGTACATGGAAAGCTGTCCGATCAGGCCATCTATCCGGCTTGAGAAAAGGGCCTGGAACTGCTTGATCTCCCGTTCCGGGTCATCGTTGGTTTGGCAGATTATGATGTTGTAGCCATATTCATGCGCCTTGTCCTGAATTCCACTGATGGCATTTGATTGAAAATGCCGGTCAATCCGGTGTGTGATAACGCCAATGGTCTGGGTTTTCTTATTCCGTAGGCTGGAGGCGATGGAATTGGGTTGATATCCCATCTCCGCAGCAGTTTTCTGGACTTTCTTCCGGGTTTCACTACTGATGATCGTGTCGTCTTTGAGAGCTCTTGATACCGTTGAAGGTGAGATTCCCAGGGCGCGGGCAATGTCGTATATGGTTATAACCGACTTACTCATTTTGAATAAACGATCTCCAGACGAGCCTTGTAATCCGGATGATCGCCACCCACCATGACCCGGGTAGGCTGGCTGACCCCGAAGATGGATCCTACCAGACTATTCCTTTGGTAAACGGTGTTCAATACGCCCACATACAAGCTGTCATCTTCGGTCTCATCCTTCAGAATGGCCTGAATGTACCGCGTCATATTGAACCGGTAGGTATTGGTTTCTTCCTGGTAAACGCCGCTGAAATAGCGGGCCACAGTCCCGTTTACATAAGTGTCCAGGATGTGCCGGATATAACCATTTTCTGACGGTCCCTGGTGGACGGTCAGCTGGGGTATGGGAGAATAGGTGGTGCCAGAGCCGGGAATCACAGTCAGCACGAGTTCTGCCTTATTGATATTCACCATACCACTGTCGGCAAGATTCTTCAGATAAGGAAAACTGAGTTTTGTCTGCACTCCCTGCAGGCCCTGAATATAGAGGGTCTCATTATTACCGTCTTCCAGGGCGGCAGCCACTGCAGTATTGGTGTAATCGTGATGGAGATAAGAAACCTGGCTGGCAGCTAAATTCATAGGGAACGATTTGCTGAGTGTGTCAGCATTGTCGTTGGTCCGGTAGTAAAGCTTTATTTGGGAAGCTTCCTCAGAGGCCATATTAAAGGTCATCAGCGCACCGTTGCTGCCAAGTCCTGTCGAGTCCATCCGCAAGGCGATCCCCTTGAAGTATTCCAGGAATTTTTCCTGATCATTCAGGATGGATGTATCTATATTCAGAAACTTCGATGTCACGTAGGCCGGATCCAGCTTGATCCGCAATTGCGGTGCTGCTTCAACCAAGCTGTCCGGACCGTCTTTCACAATAGCCTGCAACATAATACTGTCGGTACGGTTGATGGTGAATTCCATCGAGCCGATCACCGGACCCGTTGCAAAAAGCTGATCGCTGTAATACTCGGCAGTGTCCACCAGCTCTTCGGTAACTTCTTCTACGAGAATGTTCACCCGGCTCAGTGTATCACCATAAACTGCCTGACTCGCCAATGGAGGGTATCTCAGGATAAGTACGGCCGAATCAAGTATGGGGCCATCGCCGAAATGTCCGCCTGTACTGAAAATCTGTGTGAACGCGCGGGCGTCAGTGGCTCCGAATTCAGGATCGTTAAAATAACCTACCGCCCGGTAATTGATCGGAATGAAAGCAGAACCGCTGATATCTCTGGTGATCAGGTTATTATCTGTTCTGGTACGGGGAACCAGCACAGTTTCGGTCAAAATGCTGACGGTGTCGATCACCGTGCCGTTCGCAAATTGCTGGTCTTCCAGCCCGATCAAAGTCGGATTTTCGCAACCTTGTAATAAAAGGAAGCCTGCAAGCGGCAGCAATAAGCCCCGTGAGATAATTTTCATATATGAATGATGTATTGGTTATGCTTCTACTTCAGCCATGTCCTCTTCCAGAATTTCTTCATAGAAGGAGGCATAACCTTCAAAGTTCTCGGTAGCGGTGATTTTGGATACCGGTCCCTGTACCGTTTTCAACTGTTTTTCAACCTCGCCGGAAATATTATCAGCGGCCACGATAACACCATCGGCGAATGACAAAGCACCTTTGTGGAGGTCTTCCGCCTTGCCCTCTCCGAAAGCGCTGGCATCCTGCTCGTTCATAGAGCCGGTAAGTCCCTTTTTATAGAAGCCTTCCCCGAGGTTTTCCTTGAAGTCGTTTCCGTAAACAGAATAGATCACCTTTGAGTTCTTAAAGGTAGGCTCATTCTTATAGGCCGTCTTCACATACATGGGCACCAGAGAGCTCATCCAGCCATGGCAGTGGATAATATCAGGCGACCAGCCCAGTTTCTTTACTGTTTCCAGTACACCTTTACAGAAGAAAATGGTTCGCTCGTCGTTGTCTTCAAAGAATTTTCCCTTGTTGTCGCTGAACACATGCTTGCGGTGGAAATACTCCTCATTATCCAGGAAATACACCTGCATTTTGGCTCCCTGGATAGATGCTACCTTAATGATAAGCGGGTTATCATTTTCGTCCACCACAATGTTCATACCCGACAAGCGAATGACTTCGTGTAGTTTATTTCTTCGTTCGTTTATGCAGCCAAAACGGGGCATCAACACACGGATCTCATATCCGTTTTCCTGCATGGCCTGGGGTAAATGTCTGGTGATTTTAGAGATTTCGGTAAGTTCCAAATAGGGAGCCATTTCCTGGCAAAGGAAAAGGATCTTAGTCTTATTCGTCATAATCAGTGAAAACTATTTATAGAACAATGAAACAACAGATTTCCGGCTGCAAATATACGAATAACTTATGATAAATCAATGATTTATGCAAATTCTTGCCTGAATTAAAAGGATTTTTACCATTTTTGCCGCTTATTTTGGAACTGTGTTGCACATCCTTAAAACCCGTGATGAACTGGGCCTTTTTCTGAAGGAACAGCGCATGCGTCATCGTTCAGTCGGGCTGGTCACGACGATGGGGGCCTTGCATAAAGGACATCTCTCTTTGATTGCCCGCAGCAAGGAAGAAAATGAGTTCACCTTGTGCAGTATCTTTGTGAATCCCACCCAATTTAATGACCCCGCCGACCTGGAACGATACCCCCGGCCCATCGAACGTGATGTAGAGGCCCTGTGTACCGCAGGCTGTGATGCATTGTTCTTGCCGGAAGTATCGGAGATGTATCAGCCGGAAGAAGAAAAGCAGGGGGTGTGGCATCTGGATATCGGGCCGCTGGAGGAAATTCTGGAAGGAGCTTTCCGTCCCGGCCATTATCAGGGAGTTACCCAGGTGGGTCATAAATTCTTTAAGCTGATAAAGCCAGACCGCGCTTATTTCGGGCAGAAGGACTTTCAACAGTTTCTGGTAATCAGCCGCATGGTCCATCTGCTGGAAATGCCTGTGGAACTGATTTGTTGCCCCACCTTGCGGGAGCCGGACGGCCTGGCCATGAGCTCAAGAAATATTCATTTGTCTCCTGCCGGGCGAAAAGAAGCGACTCTGCTTTCGAAAGCGCTTTTCCTGATAAAAGATATTGCTCCCTCAATGCATGTTCCCGGCCATACTGCCGGGGAAACGAAAATGCTACCAAAAGAATCGATCCTGTCTCCTGAAGATGCGCGCCTTCGGGCGCTGGACCTGCTTGCAACCTCGTCCATGATCAGGGTGGAATACCTTGAAATCGCCGATGCCAGCGATCTTCGATCTGTCAAAGGCTGGGAAGATGCTTCGTCTGTTATAGCGCTGGCAGCGATCTTAGTAGGGCAAACACGATTGATTGATAATGTGTTTATAAAGCAATGGTAACACCGCCCGGCGGTGCTACAAGGAAATTATTGCTAAATTTGCATCGAAATGCTGATACAGGTCTTTAAGTCGAAGATACATCGCGCAAAAGTGACCCAGGCGGAATTGAATTACGTGGGAAGCATTACCATTGATGAGGAACTGATGGATGCCGCGAACCTAATCGCCAATGAAAAGGTGCAGGTAGTCAACATCAACAACGGGGAGCGGTTCGAAACTTACGTGATCAAAGGCGAGCGTGGCTCTGGTATGGTCTGTCTGAACGGACCGGCTGCCAGGAAAGTACAGGTGGGTGATGTAGTCATCGTTATCTCCTATGCAACGATGGATTTTGAGGAAGCGAAGAAATTTAAACCCAGCGTGATCTTTCCTGACGAGAACAATCGCTTAATAAAATAGTCCTTTGGAGAAGAAAGCCAGGTTATTCTCAGTGCTCCGGTATTTATTGCTGCTTGGCATAGGGCTGTTGCTGCTTTACCTGGCATTCAGAGGACAAGATATGACACAGATCATTACCGACCTGCGTCATGCCAACTATTTTTGGGTGTTCATGTCATTACTGGCGGTATGGCTGGCTCATGTTTTCAGGGCGATCCGCTGGAGGATGTTAATACGCCCTTTGGGCTACCGTCCCAAGGTGTCCAATACCTATCATGCAGTTATCATCGGTTACCTGGCCAACCTGGCTCTTCCCCGAATGGGCGAAGTAACCCGCTGCGGTGTGCTGAACCGAACGGATGGGATACCGGTGAATGCGCTTATCGGGACCGTCATCACTGAACGCCTGATTGATGTTTTCTGCCTTCTTATGGTTACTGTACTGGCCGTATTGCTAAAATTTGACCTGATCAGCGACTTCGTGATCGAACGGGTGCGGGGAATGTTTGCCAGCAGCATCAGTGGAACGGGCATTGTACTTACCGTGCTGGCAATAATGGTCCTGCTTTACCTGGTGTTTCGCTATTTTATTAAAAAATATAAGTTCCGCCTGTTGCGCTGGGGCCTTTTCAGAAAAATGATCATCCTGCTGAACGGCTTCCGCAAAGGCTTTACCTCGATCGCGAAGATCAATAACCGGTCTCTGTTCTGGACTTATACCGTTCTTATCTGGGGATTTTACCTGCTGGCTTCCTGGTTTGGCTTCAAAGTGCTTGAATCGACGAACTTTCTGGACATGGGCGTTGCCGCTGTGATCCTGGCCCTGGGGAGCCTTGGCATGGCCGCTCCGGTGCAGGCAGGAATCGGGCCTTACCACTGGATGGTAACCGAAGGCCTTACCTTTTTCGGATTAACGCGCGAAGCAGGGCTGGCCTATGCCACGATCAGCCACACTTCTGCCCAAATATTGTTGATTTTGGTCCTTGGAGTGATCAGCCTGCTGGCGGTTTTCTTCGAGACATCCAAAAGAACGCAACGATATAAAAAGCCATGACCGAGTTTGATGTTTCTGGTTTCGAGTTTGATGTTTCTGGAAGGGGGGCGTAAAAGTTGCCGGGGAGGACAGTTGTTATATTGAAACATTTATTACCCGCTTCGGGATCTCTTTCTCTGGTTTTAATTCCTTAATTTCTTTCATCTCCGCGCCTTCACCGATAAGGAGCGAATAGGTTCCTTCGCTGTGAATCCAGGGTAAAAAAGAAGATCCTTTGATTCGAATCACACTTTCAAGGGTGCTACTTTCGTTATGGATAACTTTTATCACCTGATCCGGCTTATTGAGTTCCACACGCGGCAGGTATCCCTTTGCTTTCCGGCCGTCGTTGTCGGTTTGATGAATGGTCAGGGGCCAGCCCGGAAACTGATCATCCGTTCCGGGATTGTCTTTATCCGCAAAAAAGCGGTAAGCTTCCATTTTGATCGTCCGTTTGTCGGTATTAAAGGTGATCACCCCAAAACCCGATGATTTATTTTGCGCCTGTATATACCGGTTGCGATTTTTATAATTATCATCCGGATTTCCTACCGCATAAATGTAATTATCGTTTCCGAATATATCCTGGTACATCCCGGTATTTGGCAAACCGTGTGCCGGCCGGTCTGTGAAAGGCGCTCCCACCGTATCCGGTTCGCCCCAGCGGATATAACCTGTTGAAACGGCGGGAGTGCAGAATGTCCAGCCACCATCGCGTAGGGCATCCAGGCTGTATTGAACGATAAAGGGGACGTGCTGGTCGCCATTGATATGGAATGCGGCGGCTTTCCGGATAACGCGCAATGCCTCGTCGCGTTTTTGCTTAGGCCAGCCGCCGGAATCCATGTCGCCATACAGGAACATCTTTTTGGGTCCGTGATGTGTCCCCACGTTGGAAAACAAGGTTTGCGATAAAAGTACTTTCATCTCTGCGCCTTCCCAATCCTCCACCCAGTTGTCCAGAAACTGCATTTGTACGTCGCCTAAGAATTCCAGTTCAGGGCGCTCCAATTGATTTTTGCCAATAGGCTCTTTAATGTGATCTTTGCGCCCGCTGACTTTCCTGACTTTATCGGGTCCCGATTTAAACAGGCGGTCACTGATAATAGCGAAACTGACGCCGCCGTATAGCAAATCTGTGTGCCAGGTTTTGATGCCTGATGCTAAGACCTGCATATTATAGGGATCCGGCAAGTGTCCGCATTGAGTCGTGGCGACCACGTTGACCATTTTCGGGCTTTGCACAAAGCCTCCGTGGGCATCCTTGACCTTTGCCCATTCCGATAATGGAATAGGTTCGCCTCCCTCGCCCCATAAGTTACCCTGGAAAACATCATGATCATCAGGTGTACAAATTGTCGGGCGACTGCGCATGACATCGCCAAAGGCCCATCCGAACATGTACCACTTACCCAGATAGCTCAGGATAGCCCGTTGCTCGGGCGTCCGTTTGATGGGATAACCGCCATTTCCTTCATAGATCTGGTCGCCGGAGAAATAGAGCATATCCGGATCGTGCTTTTTCAGGTTTTTAACTAGCGGGGCATAGGGGAAGCCTGCCCCATGCTGACAGGTCAGCCCCCCGAAACGCAGGGGTGTGCCCTTGGGTTCCTGCCGGACGGTACCGGCGTATTGATATTCCCGTCCGTTGTTCTTGTAAATGAGCCGGTAGGGTACTTCTGACCCGGAATTCCAATTGTTCAATTTAAAAGTGGCCGTACAGGCCGCGGCATCTATTTTCCGGGTGTCCGCCAGCTGCCAGGCACCCTCTTTTTTCAAGTGCAGCTCCACCTGATCGTTATCTTTAGTACCAAGAGGCGGCATTTGAGCGGTTAGTTTGAGCGTTCCTTTCGAAAGGGTGTACATTGCCCAAAGAACAGGCCCGAAACTGTTCTCCGGTTTGCCGGTGAGTTTGATGCCGCTCATTTGAACATTGCGGAACCAAAACGGTGCGCCACCTTTCTGATCAATATTATTAGTCAGTGTTACTAAGCCGGTCACATCATGCGATGTTTTATAGATTAATTCCGTGTCATGGACTCCCGGAGCTTTGCAGACCAGGGCCATTTCAGTAGCATTATTATTCCGGCTGCATTGAAAGCTTAAATGAAACTTATCGTAATTAAAATCAGGGGGGAGCGGCTTGCTTTCCGTACCGATAAAAATAAATCCTTTCATTGAGATTCCTGCATTTGTGCCTTTTCCGAAATAGCATGCAGATTTAACATCCGGATCTACTTCGTCTGTTACCCCAATGCCAAATCCGGCTGTGCCTGAACCGGCTTTTTCTACCTTTGAATGCATGAGTCCCATTTCAGCTGAAACGGAAAAACGGCCATTGCCTTGCCTTAGAATTGAAGTGAGGATATTAACCCTCGAGTTCTTCTCAACCCCATAAAATTCAATACGTCCCCCTTTTAGGGCCCAGTCTTCCATGGGAACAGCCCAATAGTTTTCACCCAGCCAAACCCGGTCATTTATCCCTGCAAACAGGTCGTCAGAGGCGTGAAGAGGTCCTGCCTTTTTTGGGGAGCGTACTTTCCCGAGCAAGGGGAAAGCATAGGATAAAGAGGCCAGGCCAAGCAGTAGTTTCTTAAAAAAAGTTCTTCTTTTCTGATATTTCATCCTATTGATTTGTTACGAGTTGCCAGGTAATCCTGGGCTACCGGAGGATCTTCCGGATTTTGTTAGCGCGTTGTATGAGTTTGTAAAAGGAGTCGTAATCTTCGTTTTCGAGTAGCTTCTGCATGTTTTGGAGTTGATGGATGTGTTCCTCCAACACGTCCAGAACGTTTTCACGGTTTTGACGGAATACGGGGACCCACATGTCCGGGGAGCTTTTGGCGAGGCGAACCGTTGATTCGAAACCGCCGCTGGCTAGTTCGAAGATATGACCTTCTTCTTTTTCCTTTTCAAGTACGGTAAGGGCAAGTGCAAAGGACGTGATATGGGAAATGTGGGATACGTAGGCGGTATGGACATCGTGTTCAGAGGCATTCATGAACACCGTGCGCATTTCAAGCTCTTCAACGAGATCCCCGATCATTTCGAAGGCGTCTTCGTCGCTCCTGCGGACATCGCATAATACCATGGTTTTGCCTTTGAAAAGGTCTTTAACGGCAGCTTCGGGTCCGGAATATTCTGTGCCGGCCATGGGGTGGGCGGGTACGAGCCTTCCACGCCTGGGATGTTCAGCCACGGCTTCCAGTATATTGGCTTTGGTGGAACCCAGTTCCATCACAACCTGTCCGGTTACCCGGTCGAGCACTTGAGGGAGGACAAGGCGGATGGCATCAACCGGAATGGCAAGGATTATAAGCTGCGCTGTGTCGATGGCTTCATCAAAGGAAGCGGTCCGGTCGATCAGGTTAAGTGACAGCGCTTTTTCGATGTTCCCTGGATCGTTGTCCACACCGATGATCGTGCCTGCGATGTTTTTTTCACGCAGGGCCAGGGCAATCGAACCTCCAATGAGGCCTGTTCCGATGATGGTGATCAGCATTTTTTATAGTTTCTGATTAATTTCTGTTTTGAAGGCGTTGGATGGCACTGTCAAAGACCGCTTCGGGAGCACAGAGGCTGATCCGGATGTAGGGCAGGCCCTGGCTTCCAAAGATGCCGCCAGGGGTAATAAAAACCCGGGCGGCTTGCAGGACGGAATCACTCAATGCGTAGCCGTCCGCACCGGAGGCTGGTGTTTTCGCCCAAACGAACATGCCGGACTGTTGCCGGTCGTAAGTGCATTGAATGAGATCGAGCAGGTGGAAGGCCTTTTCACGGCGCGCTGCGTAGGTGTTGTTGAGTTGTGCGTACCACTCAGGTCCCAGGCTGAGCGCTTTGGCGGCCGCCAGCTGCACGGGCAGAAACATTCCTGAATCCATGTTGCTCTTAAAACGCAAGACATCGTTGATGAATGTGGCGCTTCCGGCAAGCATTCCGGTTCGCCAACCCGCCATATTACCTGATTTGCTGAGTGAGTTCAACTCCAGGGCTATTTCCCGGGCTCCGTTTACCGCAAGGAGACTTTCAGGGCGGTCGTTCAGAATAAAACTGTACGGGTTGTCATGGCAAAGCAGGATGTCGTATTTGCGGGCGAACATTACGAGTTTTTCGAAGAATCCAGGGGCTGGGCGGGTACCTGTTGGCATGTGCGGATAGTTGATCCACATCAATTTTACCCCCTTCAAATCAGTATTTGCGAGTGCTTCCAGATCAGGCAACCAGCCATTTTCTTCCGAAAGTTTGTATTCAAGACAGGAGGCGCCACTTAATTCCACTGCCGAACGGTAGGTTGGATAACCGGGATTGGGAACAAGCGCCCGATCGCCTTCGGCGAGGTAGGTCATGCAGATATGCATGATGCCCTCCTTGGATCCGATCAATGGAAGTATTTCCTTTTCAGGGTCCAGTGTAACCCCATAATACCGTTGGTACCAGTCGCTGATCGCCTGACGGAACATGGGAGCGCCCCGATAGCTCTGGTAGCCGTGTACGTTGGACTGTCCGGCAGAATGGCAAAGTGTTTCCACGACTTCGGGATGGGGAGGAAGGTCCGGACTGCCGATCCCAAGGTTGATGACTTTTTCTCCTTCCCGGTTCATTTGTTCAATTTCCCGCAGTTTCCGGGAGAAATAGTATTCTTCCGTTTGTCGCAGTCTTGGGGCTATTTCAGGCATAATAGTTTCTAATTGTTTTCGACCATTCTAAGGGGGTAAATTTCGAGGTTCAGATTGGAAAGTACAACGTCTGGACGTTGAAAGTTGTTCGGGCAGATAAATTCATTTGAAAATTTCGACAGTTTATTACCTTTGGTCGGTGCGCTCGCGTCAATTGACGAACAACCATGTATCAAATTCAATAAACCAATCGCTATGTGGTTCAAGCTTACAGAAGAACATGAAATGACCCGGCAGGCTGCACGGGATTTTGCCCGTACTCATTTGTTGCCCGGAGTAACCGACCGTGACCGGGATCAAACATTTCCCGCAGAGCAGGTAAAGATGCTTGGGGAACTTGGCTTTTTAGGAATGATGACTGATCCACGTTATGGCGGTGGCGGGATGGACACCATTTCGTATGTGCTGGTCATGGAGGAGTTGTCGAAAATAGATGCCTCCGTTTCGGTTATTGTTTCGGTTAATAATTCGCTGGTTTGCTTCGGACTTGAAAAGTACGGGACTGAAGAACAAAAGGAAAAGTATCTTGTTCCATTGGCCAGGGGTGAAAAACTGGGCGCGTTTTGTCTTTCTGAGCCGGATTCCGGCTCAGACGCCACCAGTCAGCATACCACGGCCATTGACCAGGGCGATCATTACCTGTTGAATGGTACCAAAAACTGGATCACCAATGGGGGGACGGCTGATGTTTACCTTGTCATGGCCCAGTCGGATGCAGCAAAAGGAAGCCGGGGGATCAACGCCTTTATTGTAGAAAAAGGAATGGAAGGGTTTACGCTAGGGGCCAAAGAAGAAAAAATGGGAATCCGGGCATCCGATACGCGTTCGCTTCAGTTCACCAACGTGAAAGTACCCAGAGAAAACCTGCTGGGCGAAGATGGGTCTGGCTTTAGATTTGCCATGGAAACACTGGAAGGAGGGCGTCTTGGGATAGCGGCTCAGGCATTGGGGATTGCCTCGGGCGCCTTTGAGCTGGCGGTTGATTACTCGAAAGAACGACAGTCTTTCGGACGACCCATCGCAGATCATCAGGCCATTAGCTTCAAATTGGCTGACATGGCTACCGGAATAGAAGCGGCCCGTTTGCTTTGCCTGAAGGCGGCATGGCTCAAAGATCATGGGAAACCCTATGGCCACGCCAGTGCAATGGCCAAACTGTACGCGTCGGAAGTGGCAATGAATGGGACAATTGAGGCGGTGCAGATACATGGCGGCTATGGATATGTAAAGGAATATCATGTGGAACGGTTGATGCGGGATGCTAAGATCACGCAGATTTATGAGGGGACCTCAGAAGTGCAACGCATCGTCATATCAAGAGAATTATTGAAATGAAGGCAACATTAAATACATGGATCGTAACAGGTGCTATGGGCCTGTTCCTGGCAGCCGGCTGCGCTGGCCCGGGGACAAGCCCGGAGCAAAAGGATCAACTCCGGGAAGGAGTCTGGAGGGCAACGCTGACCACGGAAAGCGGATCCCGGATTCCCTTTAACTTCGAAGTCAAAACTGACAGCAGCGTTCGTTATTTGGAAGTCATCAACGGCGATAACCGTCTGAAAGTAGATGAGATCACCGTTAGCGGCGACTCTGTTCGTTTTTTGATGCCCTTTTTCGATTCAGAAGTAATTGCTCTGCGACAGGGTGACTCCCTGTCGGGCTCCTGGGTCAAACATCTGGCCGATCGCGATGCGATAATGCCTTTTCAGGCAGTGCGCGGGGTTGCCTATCGTTTTCTGGAGTACCCGGAACCACCCATTGCCAACATTTCCGGACGCTGGGCAACCGGTTTCGTCCGGGAGGGTGATACCAGTATTGCCATTGGCGAATTGCGACAGGAAGAAAACCGGCTAACGGGTACTTTCCTGACCCCCTATGGCGATTACCGCTTCCTGGAGGGGACACTCAGTGGCAACCAGCTTTTCCTTTCTTCCTTTGACGGGGGGTATGCTACGTTATTCACTGCAACGGTGACGGGTGATTCCACCATTTCCGGTGGAACATTCTATTCCGGACGGAGTGGTGTCAAAACCTGGACTGCCCGGAAAGATCCCGATGCAAAGCTTCCCGACGCCAATTCCCTGACATG
>DATCYD010000354.1:0-4267 GCA_036570465.1 Anseongella sp. | reverse complement strand
AACCAAAGCTGGTATTTCCTCAGCAAGCCGGTTTATCTTAACCAGCGGGGTGTTTCCAATGGTCTCCAGAATATTATTGCGATAATCCATGGGTAAAATCAGGCGGCCTTCAGTTTTTGTATTTCGGCTGAACGCTCAAATTTGTCCCTGGCATATTCCAGGGTGATGTGCAGGTGCTTTACGTCTTTGGTAGAAGGCATTTCAAACATGGCATCCATCAGGATAGCCTCGCAAATAGACCGTAATCCGCGGGCTCCCAGCTTAAACTCAATGGCCTTGTCAACTATAAATTCCAATACTTCACGATCCACCTTCAGTGCAATGCCTTCGTAGTCAAATAATTTGGAGTATTGCTTAATGAGGGAATTTTTAGGTTCCGTCAGGATAGAGAGCAGGGTTTCCCGGTCAAGCGGCGAAAGGTAGGTTAGCACCGGCATACGTCCGATCAATTCGGGGATTAGCCCGAAACTCTTCAGGTCCAGCGGCGTAATATATTGCAACAGGTTGTCGTCATCAATCTTGAAACGTTCCCTGGCAGCAGAATAGCCAATAGCGTGCTTGTTCAGCCTCGCGCCAATCCTTTTATCGATTCCGTCAAAGGCTCCGCCGCAAATGAACAGGATATTTTGTGTATTGACACTGATCATCTTTTGATCAGGATGCTTTCTTCCGCCCTGTGGGGGTACGTTTACTGTGGTTCCTTCCAGGATTTTCAGCAGGGCCTGTTGCACACCTTCCCCGGAAACATCGCGTGTGATAGACGGATTATCGCTTTTACGAGCTATCTTATCCACTTCATCGATATAAACAATGCCCCGTTCTGCGGCAGCTACATCATAATCAGCAGCCTGAAGCAAACGCGACAGGATGCTTTCCACATCTTCGCCTACGTAACCTGCTTCGGTCAGCACTGTGGCATCGCAAATACAGAAGGGAACTTTCAGGATACGGGCCACCGTGCGCGCCATCAGCGTTTTCCCGGTACCGGTTTCGCCCACCATGAGGATATTGGATTTTTCAATCTCCACTTCCTCCTTTTTCTCCTGATTCTGATTCAGCCGTTTATAATGATTGTAAATGGCCACAGACATGACGCGCTTGGCATCATCCTGGCCGATCACGTATTGATCAAGATGATTCTTAATATCAATAGGCTTGATGCCACTCAGGTCGAAGGAATTCGGCTTGGGCTTTTTTCCCGGAGTGTTGTTGAACTCCTCGGTCAATATTTGATAGCCCTGGGTAATACACCGGTCGCAAATGTGTCCGTTCAACCCGGCTATCAACATCATCACATCCTGTTTGCGGGCATCGCAAAAGGAACACCGAACATCTTTGTTGGTCTTACTCATTCTATAAAGCTAACAAATTTTCCTTATTCCGGTTTGCTGGACAACAGCACCTCATCGATCATTCCGAACTTTTTGGCTTCATCGGCCTTCATCCAGAAATCACGGTCAGAACTTTCCCAAACCTTATCATAAGACTGTTTGGAATGCTTAGCAATGATATTGTACAGCTCTTCCTTCAGGCTGCCGATCTCCCTGGCGGTGATCTCGATATCAGAGGCCTGCCCTTCGGCTGAACCCATTGGCTGGTGGATCATCACACGGGCATGCTTCAATGCCGCCCGTTTTCCTTCCGTCCCTGCACAAAGCAACACGGCAGCCATGGAAGCGGCCATGCCGGTACAGATCGTAGCCACGTCAGGCTGAATGTACTGCATGGTATCGTAAATACCTAAACCAGCATATACAGAGCCTCCGGGACTATTCAGATAAACCTGGATATCGCGCTTGGCATCGGTTGACTGAAGAAACAACAGCTGGGCCTGAATAATATTGGCGGTCTGGTCATAGATGGGATCCCCGAGAAAAATGATGCGGTCCATCATCAGTCGCGAGAAAACGTCCATCTGAGCCACGTTCAGCTGACGCTCTTCAATAATGTAGGGAGTTATGTTGGAGGGAAGTAGTTTGTCTTCTACCCGGGAAATGAACTTATCTACATGGATGCTGCTGATGCGGCGATGTTTCACAGCGTACTTACGGAATTCGTCCTTGTTGATCATAATTTGCTTATTGATTTTCCCATGAAGAACAGGTTTACCCGAAAAAAGTTTACAACTCCAGGAAATCCTTGTAAGCGATTTCTTTTTCCGTTACTTTGATTTGCGACTCGATGTGTTCAAATACCTTCTGAGAGCGAAGTTCTTCGTAAAGCTGATTGGCCCGTTCCCGGTCTTGCACAAAATTAACTGCGTACCCGCTCAGTTGTTCTTCACTAAGTTCCGAGCCAGGGCTGTACATCTGGAACTGGGAAGCAATCTTTTGACGAGCCAGGGCCAGAATATCGTCCGGTTTTACTTCCAGTTTGCTTTCGGTCATCAATTTGTTTTCCAGCAGGGTCAACCGCAGGTTCCGGGCAAAATCCGGGTATTCCTTTTCAATCTGATCTGCACTCACGTTCTCGTTGGTTGCTTCCAGCCAGCGTTGCAGAAAGTCGTCCGGAAGATCGATCTTGAATTTGTCCAGGGCGTGTTTGTAAACATCGGACTGCAACTTGTTCTTTGCATGGGAAACCATCACCTCCTCAATCTCAGAGCTTACTTTATTCCTCATCTCTTCCTCAGAATTCACATCGCCTTCCGGAAATGCTTTCTGGAAGAATTCTTCATTGAGTTCCGCCTCTTCCATGCGGTTGATGCCCTTCACCTGGATGCGAAAGTCCGATTTAAGTTCGGCAGCCGTTTCCTGGTCAATATTAAGCAGGTGCGATATCTTATGCGGCCCATCTTCTTTGAATGCCTTGTGAAGATCGATGGTTACTTCGTCACCCGCTTTCAGACCTGTCAGGGACTTCAATATTTTCTTATCGTCCACCAGTTCAAGACGCAAGGTACCTTCAGCCTGGACACCATCTTCAAGTTCGGTTCCGTCAGTGGCCAGTTGGGTAAAAGCGGCAGTGATCACATCACCAGGCGCACTTTCCTCCGGATTGCTCACTTTTCCGTAGCCTCGCCGAAGGTTCCGGATCCGGTCATTCACTGTGTCATCGTCTGCTTTCACCTTATACTGGGTGAACTTATCTTTCTCCGAGAAGGATGCCTTGAAATCAGGCGCCAGTCCCAGCTCATAGGCAAACTCAAACTCGTCATTAAAATCCCAGTTATATTCCTTCTCGTCCTCCAGTTTCGGAAGGGGTTGCCCGAGTATTTCAAGCTTGTTTTCTGAGATATAATTATTCAGGGAATCGGAAAGCAAGTCATTGATTTCCTCCAGAAGAATGCTTTTTCCGTAAAGTTTTTTAATGTGTCCCTGGGGAACCATTCCAGGACGGAATCCCGGAATGCGGACTTTTTTCGAATAGGATTTAACAGCTTTTTCCACACGCGCCTTGTAATCCTCCGGTGTGAGGTTAATAGTAACAAGGGCATTCAGTTCTCCGGTCTTTTCCTGGGTAATATTCATCTGGTCTTTCAGTATCATGTATGATTCCAGTGCGGGCGGAGGGACTCGAACCCCCATGCCTTGCGGCGCCAGATCCTAAGTCTGGTACGTCTACCAATTTCGCCACGCCCGCTATCTTCCAACTCGAAACCGTTGCGAGGCAACTCGCAACCTCAAACTTGGTTTGAAGGCTGCAAATATAGGGGAATTTCCAGATTAATAAAACACTGTGTACAGAATGATTAACAGGGCTATTACGCCGATAGCTGCTACGTTAAATACACGGTCGGTACGGAAAAATCCGCGATGGAATTCGATGATCTTACCGGTATTGTCTTCGGGTTTCGCCAGGGATATGCCAATTGTCAATGCGGAAAGAACCAGGAAACACAGCCCCATCTGGTTCATAAAAGGCATGGCCGGAAACAGCAGCTTGTCCACAACGATGGAGAGTGGCAGCAGCACAATGGCAACTGTCAGCGCAGCTCGTGTGGTGGTTTTTTTCCAGAACAGCCCGAATAGGAAGATACATAGAATACCAGGACTCACGTAGCCGGTGAATTTCTGGATGAACTGGAAGCCGCCGGAGCCAAGATGCTCAATCTGGGGAGCCAGCACAATGGCAATGATGAACGCGATTGCCGCAGTGATTCGTCCGGTGGTAACCAGCTGACGCTCTGTGGCATTCTTCTTAAATACGTCCTTATAAATATCCATGGTAAAGATCGTGGACACGCTGTTGACCATCGCGCTGAGCGAAGAAGCCGCCGCCGCTACCAGGGCTGCCAGGGCAATGCCTTTCACTCCGGTGGGCACAA
>DATCYD010000353.1:0-2817 GCA_036570465.1 Anseongella sp. | reverse complement strand
TTTTCTGTCCGTTAAAAAGCGGAGAATAGATGAAATGATGCCTGTAAGGTGCTTCCCCCAACATCAAATGAAGGGGAAACAAGTCCCAATCCGGGCAGCAAACAGCCTGCACATCAAATATCCGGCATTCCAGTTCATGATACCCTTTTACAATGTCATCGATCCAGTCATAGAAATACTGGATAAAGAACGGGTTGGAGGTTTTTATATGTTCCAGTGTGTCGGCAAACCTGGCGCCGGCATGCACAAACGGATTATGTTCCATGTTCAGCACCGGCTGGTAGCGTTCATAGCAGGCATTCAGGGCCTCGGCCAGTTCTTTCAAGGTACTTTCGTTGGTGATTCTTAAAAAGGCAGCGAACACATCATCGCTGTTTTTCAGTTCCTGAGCGGGTACGTTGAATCGGCGGAGCTTCAGATCCCCCGGCTGGCTGGCAGAACCGGACCAACCATTACCCGCTTCACCCTTCCCCCCCTTCCTGCTTTCCATGAACGCATCCAGGTTTTCCTTCCGGACCAGCAGTTGCTTTACACGGAACTCCATTTTATCGCCCTTGTCTTCGCAATCGATCTCTACACAATTCTTCAGGGGTTTTTCCTTCATTTCCAACAGCAACACAACTACCTTGTCTTCCAGGAAGTCATCACTTCCGCTGAGAGACGTCGGACCTTCTACCACCAGGGACTCTTCGGCGCTTAACAGTTCCCACATCTCCCAATGTTCGTAGTCTGCCTTATACTCCGGGGAGAAGTATTCCGGAAGAGAGTACGGACGATACCAGGTGCAGGTTTTTTGTTCCTGAAGGATCAGGTAACCCTGGGAGGTTACTCCGCAGCCTTTGGTTATTTCTATTTGGCCGGGAGTGAATCTGATCTCCAATCCGCATACAATACCGATTCCAATAAGGCGGTTTCGTGTCAGGCGGTTCTGTTCATCAAGGTAATTCACGACTTGGTTCAGGTGCGTTGCGGTCAGCACCTGGTCAGCTACGAAAACCGGATATGTGTTATGCTCATTCATCGCTGTTGGATTTAATATATGTCCCCAGAATTGTATTATTCAATAATACCGGATTGCTGGTGCCCGTCTGACAATCGTGTAATTGCGCCAGGGGGAATTCACTATGCATTCCGGTCAATAGTTCAATCATCCGGTTGCTGGCCAGTCTTAACCGGTCTTGTGCCGCCGGATCGGGTAAAAGGCCGGCTTCCAGGGCCGCAAGCGCTTCCATCCATTCCTTATACGCTCTTTCAAAGGCGTTCATCATTGTATTATTCACCCAGCAGATCTTAAGCATGCAATGTGCGGGAGCTTCTGTCCGGGCCATTACTTCAAAGTATTCGCGGAACGCTGCCGCCTTGAATCGTTCGTGCCAGTAAGGCAGCACAATGGAGATGCGAAACGAATAGGGATCCTCTTCCCCGCAAAACTGGCAGTTCTCACCCAGGCAAACTTCAAAAAGCTTATAGACATCCTCGGGAGCCTCGCCCGGATTTCCGGGAGGTGAAAACCGGGGCCGGAGCAACAAATGTTCTACCAGATGAAGGCCTTCGCCAGGGCAGTCTTCGCCCATTTTTGCAGCGATCTCAACGATAGCTGCGTCACGAAATGCCGCATCAGGATAGGTTTCCCCGGCAACGGCCAGAGGATCACCATCCCCGTTTATAACATGGAAACTAAACACTCCCGGTGTGGTTTCCATCGTCTGATATGAAGCAGGATCCGTCACTAAAACCTGAAGTTCCCGGATAATCCCGGCCAGTTCCGAAACAGTACCGTAATTCTTCAGCGATTTCAGCAAGGTGCTGCCTCCCTCGTCCACCACCTTAAAAAAATACTCAGGTGAATCTCCTTCTGTAGCTTGTATCTCGATGCGATGCAGGCAGAATAAAAATCTTCTGGTAAAATCATCGATGCCAGACAAGCGGGCGAGACGCTTTTCAAAACCAGCCACATTTTCCGTATTCCAGGCCGGCTTCCTGTAATTGAAAGCAAGGCCCCGTTCCCGGCTGATGACCGGATAGTCCTTAAGAAAAGCTATTTTATCCTCAATAAGGGCTGGGGTATCAATTTCTTCATATTCATCTGCGTTCTGATAGCTGTACAACATCAGGACATATTCATTGAACGATTCTGAAAAACGTGCCATCAGATGATCCAGAAAACGATTCCGTCGCTCATAAAAGGAGTCCTGGCTTTCCAGCAACAGCTCCCTTGCCTCCTTGACCCCGTTTGTATCGGAGCCCGAAGGTGCCTGATAAACCTGTTCCAGCGTAGCAGCATCTGCATACAGTTCTTCAGCATCCTTCATCTGGTCCAGGTATTGTCCGAAATAAGTTTGACGCAAACCCGTATCCAGTGAAAAAAGGTCTTTCGCGTGGGCCAGCTGTGAAAAGAAATTGGCAAGCAACTGATCAAAGAATCGCAGATAAGCTTTCAGTTGTTTGACTTGTGCTTTTCTTTCTGTCGAAGCGGAATCAGCCAGTGAATAATTTCCGACGCCATAGGTCATTGGAAAATCCTGTTCAACAGACGCATAATCATTGGTCTGGCGAAAAGTCCCTTCTGGCAACGAAAAATCATCAGCTGCGCCTTGTAGTTTATCCCGGCCGGCCAGTCCACGCAAATAGTTCAGGGTATCCAGGGTTTCATCCAAATGGGGCCGGAAAGGCAGTTTTCCCTTGAAAAACAATACTTTTGACCGGAGAACCGAAAGCGTTGGTTTACAGCCATTTTCCATTTCAAGACACCAGCGGTGACCGGTCCCATCGGGTTTACCATCAGCCCCATACCTGGTAAGGAGGACATTTTTGACC
>DATCYD010000352.1:0-3997 GCA_036570465.1 Anseongella sp. | reverse complement strand
GACAATAGTAGCCGGGGTCAAGACCAATCCTTCAGATACCTATTGGATTCGTTTTGTTCTTGTAAACGATGTGGACACCTTAAGCCGGATCGTTGTCTCTAACGGGTGGAACGATCTGGTCCAGGGATACTTTCTTCCGGGCGGGAATTATTCCCTGCAAACGAGCCGAACCGGTGTATTGCTGCCGGCTTCGAAGCGCAAACAAGGTGGGTTAGCTTCCACCATGCAATTTGACTTCCGGCCTTCCACTGATACGGCCATGCTTTTTCTCAAGATCCAAAATCCCTATTCGGGCTATCCCCCACAGCTTGATTTCAGCTTGTTGTCTGAAAGCGCTTACAGTGATTATCTGCAAAAAATACGTGCGAGAGATAATATCTCCATTGCCTTTCAAGGGGCCGTTTGGTTGATGTTGCTGTTTATGCTTTTGATCTATGTTCAGAACCGTGACAAGGTATATCTTTATTATTCCTTGTATATGATGGGAATCATGCTTTACTTGTGTTCGACCATCCAATCGAATATTTATGTCAATTATTTTTTCAGGGAGTTTCCTCTCACGGGCCTCTATCTGAATTTTCCCATACAGTTATTGTTCTACATTGCCTACAACAAATTTGTAGATACCTTCCTGGACTTAAAAAAAACCGACCCCTGGCTCCACCGGAAAATACTTCAGATGAACCTGACTTTTGCCGGAGTCCTGGTGGCAACGGTACTTTACCAGCTGATCACGGCCGACGCACTGACTGTGGGACGCGCCTGGACCGGCATTTCGGCTTTGATGATCGTGGCATATGTCTTCTTGCTTTACCGGTTGATTACCTTTATCAGGACACCATATGCCAATTTCCTGATTGTCGGAATGATTATTTTCATGGCCGCCGCCGTGACGTGCATGGTCCTGGTGAACTTTGTAAGTCTGCGCATGGTAATTTCCCCTTACAATATCCTTGAAATGGGCTTCTTTTTGGAAATACTTTGCTTTTCGATGGGCCTCGGTTATAAAATGTGGCAAACCAATAAGGAACGGGAACGGATCCAGGAAGCCTATATCGGAGAGCTGAAGCGCAGTGAAGCCATCATTCAGGAAGCTAATCTGCAGCTGGAACAAAAAGTAAAGGAACGGACCGGGGAGATTATCCGGAAAAACCTGGAGATAGAGGATGAACGAAAAAAGCAAATGGCCAGTGAATATGAGCGGAAACTCGCCATGGCTGAAATGAGCACCCTGCGCGCGCAGATGAATCCTCATTTCATGTTCAACAGTCTGAACACCCTGGAAGCTTTTATCCTGGATAAGCAGGAGAAGGAAGCCAGCCATTTCCTGAACAAGTTTTCCAAGCTGCTGCGTCTGGTACTGGAAAATTCACGTCAGCAACTGGTGAGCGTAGAGAAAGACATGAAAGCCCTGGAGTTATATATTCAGCTAGAACAGATCCGATACGACTTTCGTTTCAGCTATTCGGTTATGACAGACCCGCGGCTATTGGAAGACACCTACCTGATACCGCCGCTGATCATTCAGCCTTTTGTGGAGAACTCGATTGTTCACGGATTATTCAACAAAAGCGGACATGGCCGGCTGACCGTAGAACTGCAGTTGCTCAGTGACAGAATTTATTGTCGGATAGAAGACGACGGCATTGGCCGGGAAATGGCGCAGGAAATCAGGAAAAAGAACAAACCCCATCATCAGAGTTTGGGACTGAAGGTAACCGGTGACCGCATTGAGGTGTTAAACCAGGTGCATGGGGTGAGTGCTTCGATCAAAACCACAGACCTGGTCGATAGCGAAGGATTACCTGCAGGCACTAAAGTGGAGATTTATTTGCCTTTACTATGATAAAAGCTGTAATCATCGACGATGAGCTAAAAAGCTGTACATCGCTTTTCAATAAACTCAAGACCCATTGTCCGGACGTGGAGGTGTTGGAGATTTGCAATTCGGGCGAAGAGGGGTTGCGGGCCATCCGTGAATTATCACCCGATCTGGTGTTCCTGGACATCGAAATGCCTGTAATGAACGGCTTTGCCATGCTGGAGCAGGTAGAAAAGAAAGATTTCGAGGTGATATTCATCACAGCGTATAACGAACATGCTGTCAAAGCCATTAAATGCAGCGCCCTGGACTATCTGGTAAAGCCTGTGGATACCGAAGAACTAAAACTGGCCCTGCAACGCTTCCGCGAAAAACGTACCACTTCTCCAATCACTGAAAACCAGTATGATATCTTGCTCCATAATTTCAAAAGTGGCCAGGCCACCCGTCATAAGATCGCTCTCCCTACCCTGGAAGGCATGGTATTCCCCCAGTTAAACGATATTATCCGCCTGGAATCTGACAGCAACTATACAACATTTTACTTTGGGAGCGGCAGCAAGCAAGTAGTTTCAAAAACGCTCAAAGAATTTGAGCACCTGCTGGAGGGTTATAACTTTTGCCGGGTACATAATTCGCATATCATTAACCTGGATCACATCCGGATGTATAAAAAGGGAGACGGCGGCACGGTTATAATGACCGATGGTTCCGAAATCACGGTCTCTACCCGCAGAAAAGCGGAATTCGTGAAGCGATTGGATTTCCTGTAGTGAGCAACCCGGCCAGTGATTACATGTAAAGTGCTGTTTCAATTCAGCAATTTCTGCCATATTTGCTGAATAATTATAGCATAATGGAACACTTGCTTCGAAAATCCAAAGTTCTTATACGCGATCAACCGCTTCGTATTCTTCGGTCCCTGACGGAAAAAATAGACTGGAATGACCGGCTGATCGGTATTCTGGGCGCACGGGGAACCGGTAAAACGACACTGATGCTACAGCGGCTAAAAAAAGAGTACGGGAATAGTGGTATATAAAGAATATCTATGATTTCAATAGGGAGCTGAAAATCGTATTCACCGGATCATCGGTCATCGATTTGCTCCGGCAAAATGTGGACCTCAGCCGGAGAGCAACACAGTACGAAATGACAGGCCTTTCTTACCGCGAATTTCTACGGTTTTCAGAGTTAGCCGATTTTGAGACAATATCCCTTAAAGAGTTACTTAAAAGCCATTCAGAGATCGCGTTGGATCTTTCAAACAAATTTAAACCGCTTCAATACTTTAATGATTACCTGCGGCATGGTTATATCTTGAAAGGGCGCGGCTTATTAATGCTCTCTCAGCTGCCGGCAGAAGCATCAGCACATTGCAGAAGCCGGATAAGATCTTTCTGGAGAACACGAATCTGCATTACGCACTGGATGCCAATAACGCCGATAAGGGAAGCATTCGGGAATCATTTTTTATGAACCAACTCAAAAACGCGGGCTACCAGATCGACCTCCCCCCGAAAGGCGATTTTCTCGTTGACAGCCAATATACATTTGAGATTGGGGGTAAAGGAAAGACTTACGCCCAGATCAAAGGCCTGAAACAGGCTTTTATTGCCGCTGATGACATTGAAACAGGTACCCTGAATAAGATTCCCCTTTGGTTGTTTGGGCTGCTTTACTAAATTCCGCCCCGGCCGGCCATCGTCGCGGGGAAAGGGCAAGGCTGTTTGGAAGAAACGCAGCGCTACTCAAAATCTTCGTAAAGGAGGTATTTCTTCCGCATCTGCTTGTAGGCCGCCAGCTCCGGTTCCCAGCTTTTTCGGATGGCCTCTTCACTCATGCCAGATTCGATCTGTTCCTGGAGCTCCGAGTTACCGGCCAGCTTGTTGAAAAAATCAGGGCGGGAGATAAAATCGTCTTTGAAGGAGGCTTTCCTATAAAAGTCAATCAGGTATTTCAGGGTAAACTGTACCTTTTCAGGTTCCAAATCGCGCAGATCAACGCCATAGCATAGCTGATCCTGCTGTTCCACGTGGGCCGCCATTCCCGGTCTCACCCCAGGGGTGAAAGTAAAGTCGCCGAAAACCTTATCCGGGTAACCCACCACCTGAAATGGGTAGTCAGTGCCACGCCCCACGCTGAAGTCCGTGGCTTCAAACAAGCACAACGAGG
>DATCYD010000351.1:0-8000 GCA_036570465.1 Anseongella sp. | reverse complement strand
GCTCGTCCGGGGCATGTCCTGGGTTTGCTGGGTCCGAATGGCGCCGGAAAATCCACGACCATGCGTATGCTGACGGGGTTTATTTCACCCAGCTCAGGCACAGCAAGCATTAACGGCTACGATGTCGTCCACCAGTCCATGGAAGCCCGGAAATGCATCGGATACCTGCCGGAAAACAATCCGCTTTACGGGCATATGTATGTCCGGGAATACCTCAGCGTGATGGGGGCGCTGCACGGCATGAAAAAACGACGGAGACGGGTGGAGGAAGTGATCGAACAAACCGGACTCGGACCGGAAAGCCATAAACGACTGGGACAACTTTCCAAAGGTTATCGCCAACGGGCGGGACTGGCACAAGCGCTGCTGCATGATCCGCCTGTACTGATCCTGGACGAACCCACTTCCGGACTGGACCCCAATCAACTTACCGGCATGCGGACGCTGATCGGTGAGCTTGGAAAAGACAAAACCGTCATCCTTTCAACTCACATCATGCAGGAAGTGGAACTTCTTTGTAAACAGGTGCTGATCATTCACCAGGGACGGATCGTAGCCGATGGTCAGTTGGAAGCGCTCACGGCCGGACGTGGATTGGAACAAGTTTTCAGGGAGTTGACACAATGAGGGAACGGAAACGATGAAAACAATCGCCATTCTCCGAAAGGAACTGAATGAATTTTTCAGCTCCCTGACCGCCTGGATCAGCGTCTCGCTCTTCCTGGTAACCATGGGCCTTTTCCTTTGGGTATTTCCCGATACAAGTATCCTGGAGTACGGCTATGCTTCACTGGAAAGTCTTTTTTCGGTAGCTCCCTGGGTATTTATTTTCCTGGTGCCCGCCCTTACGATGCGTTTTTTTGCTGAAGAGAGGCGCATGGGCACCCTGGAGCTGCTGTTCACCTCACCTGTGGGTAAGGCGCAGTTGATCGGAGGAAAATTCCTGGCCGGTGTACTACTGATCGTATTCTGCCTGCTGCCTACCCTGGTCTATTATTATTCGGTATATGAACTTGGCGCGGTCCGGGGTAACCTGGACTCTGGAGCCATTGCAGGCTCCTACCTGGGGCTGCTATTACTGGGAAGCGCCTTTACCGCCATTGGATTGTTTGCCTCCACCTTAACGTCCAACCAGGTGGTGGCTTTTATGCTGGCGGTCTTTCTTTGTTTCTTTTCCTGGTACGGCTTTGACGCCATCAGTCGCCTGCCGGTCCTGGGGCGGATGGATTTCCTCCTGGTACAATTAGGCATGCAGGAACACTACCGCTCTCTCAGCCGGGGGGTAGTGGATACCCGCGACCTGGTCTGGTTTGCCAGCGTGATCCTGTTCTTTCTGCTGGCTGCGCGGATAAGTCTGAATGGCTGGAAACGGTCGCTGAAAGGCCTGGCTGGCTGGACCATCGGGCTGATTCTGGTCAATGTGATCCTGGTAAATTATTTCACCCGTCTGGACCTGACCGCCGATCAACGATACACCCTCTCCGGCCAATCCCGGGAGCTGCTAAAAAAAATGGAAGGCCCATTGGTGATCCGGGTATTCCTGGGAGGCGACTTAAGTACCGATATGAAGCGCCTGCAGGTTGCCGTCCGGGACCTGCTCACCGAGTACAGCGCCTGGTCGGAGGAGGATATCCATGTAGAATTCAGTGATCCGATGGCTGCCGGAGACGAAGCAAAGGATGCCGCAGAATACCAGCGGCTTCTGCAGGCGGGACTGGAACCCACCAGCCTGAATATTCGCCGTGAACAAGGAACCTTTCAGAAAACTATTTTTCCCGGTGCGATTCTCTATTACGGGGACAAACAAATACCGGTCAACTTCCTGGGTACGCATTTTCAGACGGGACCGGCGGCGGAAAGCATTCATAACGCTGTTCAGAACCTGGAATATCAGTTCAGTTACGCCATCCGTCAACTACTGGATAAGCAACGGGAAAAGATTGGTTTTGTAACCGGACACGGGGAATCCGGCGGACGCCGGATGATCGATATAACAGGTACTTTGAATCAGGTTTATGAGGTCAGACAGGCGGACCTTAAAAAAGACAGTCTTGACTCGCTTGCCACTTACACCACCCTGATCCTGGCCAAACCTATAGAAGCTTTCTCAGAAACTGAAAAATATAAACTGGACCAGTATCTCATGCAGGGCGGGAAACTGCTGATCTTCGCTGATCGTTTCAATGCCAGCCTGGATTCCATGCGGGCAAGGGGAAGCATGCTGGCTTTACCTTTGGAACTAAACCTTGATGATCTGTTTTTCGGATACGGCTTTCGCATCAATTATGACCTGATCCGGGACATGAACTGCACGCCCATTCCAGTCATTCTGCAAACCGGCCAGCAGGGTAATCAACAATTGATGCCCTGGGTATATTTTCCACTGATACTTCCACGGGCGACACACCCGATCGTTCGCAATATTGATCCCATCCACCTTAAATTTACCAGCTCCATCGATACAATCGCCACGCCAGGCATCCGTAAGACTATCCTGCTAAAGAGTTCTCCCTATACTCAAAAGGCAAACGCTCCGGTGTACCTTTCCCTGGAAGCAATTCAGGAGGCGGCCGATCCGCGTGACTTTCAGGCAGGAGAACTTCCGGTGGCATTATTGCTGGAAGGATCATTCCCTTCGGCCTTCAGGAACCGGCTGAGGGATGCGTTTGACGAGAGCCTGCCTTTTCAGGAAAAAAGCCCGGAAACGGCCATCATTGTGGTTTCAGATGGAGATGTACCAGCCAACGATATCAGCGCGATCGACGATAGCTATTATCCCCTGGGCTATGACAAATACACCCGGCAAACCTTTGGAAACAAGGTCTTTGTACGCAATTGCGTGGATTATCTGGCCGGACAAGCGGATTTACTGGAGCTTCGAAGGCGGGAAATGGGTCTTCGGATGCTTAACCGCCAGCGTGCCGCCGCCGAAGGAATGCGGTGGAAACTGATTAATATGCTGGTGCCTTTAGGGTTGATCCTGATCTTCAGCCTGACCTGTCATTTACTCAGGAAACAAAAATATGCCCGTTCCTGACTTTCTTATAAATTTGCCCTATATTTAGCCACTGAAATCCGCGACATATGAGGTTTATTGTTTCCACATCAGCTTTATTAAAACAGCTGCAAGCCATTAGTGGTGCGCTGAGCAGCAACACCGTATTGCCCATTCTTGAGAATTTTCTTTTTGAAATACATGACGGATCCCTGAGGATCTCGGCAACCGACCTTCAGACTTCCATGAGCACTAATCTGCAGGTGGAAGCTCGTGATAGCGGCAAAATTGCAATCCCTTCCAGGATCCTGATCGACACGCTTAAGACCCTTCCGGAGCAACCGGTTACCTTTACAATAAACAAGGAAAACCATGCCATCGAAATCAGCGCCGGGGATGGTAAGTATAAATTGGCCGGAGAAGACGGAGATGATTTTCCGAAAATCCCGGTCCTTGAGAACGCTTCTTCCATCAGCCTGCGGGCCGACGTGCTGAACGACGCCATCAACAAAACGCTTTTTGCTGTTTCCAACGATGAGCTGCGGCCGAATATGACCGGAGTCTTATGCCAGATGGCCGGCAACGAGATCACTTTTGTAGCCACGGATGCCCATAAACTGGTGCGTTATCGTCGCAAAGATGTTCCTTCGGAATCAGAATCTTCTTTCATCATCCCCAAAAAGGCGCTTACTCTTTTGAAAAATACGCTTCCGGATGATGACACGCCCATTGAGATCGACTACAATCCAAGCAACGCATTTTTCCGTTTTGGGCAAATCCACCTGATATGCCGGCTGATCGATGAAAAATATCCGGATTACGAGGCAGTGATCCCCACCAATAACCCGAACAAGTTAAACCTGGACCGCAGCCAGTTTCTGAACTGCCTGAAACGCGTGGTCATTTATTCCAATAAAACCACCCATCAGGTACGACTGAAAGTTTCAGGCAGCGAACTGAATATTTCATCGGAAGACCCGGACTTCTCAAACGAAGCCTTCGAACGGCTTACCTGCCAATACGATGGCGAAGATCTGGAGATCGGCTTTAACGCCCGATTCCTGATAGATATGCTGGCCACGCTCAATTCAAACGAAGTAGTACTTGAAATGTCCACTCCAAACCGCGCCGGGCTGATCATCCCCACCGGCCAGGACGAAGCGGAAGACATCCTCATGTTGGTGATGCCGGTGATGCTCAACAATTATTAGGCAGGCGCACCGGGTTTTGATTTCAAGCATGAACCCGTACGAAGAACAGGCTACACGGCAATTACGGAACTGGGAAGCTGAAATGCAGGCGCATCCTTCGTTTTCGGGAAAGGTTTCCAAAAATCTTCAGGACAGGATTAACCGGGCTATACCTGAAAAGGTACATAACGTGATTACCACGTCCATCCGGGAAATGACGCGCGGAGTGTTTTATGGGGCCGGTTTTCTAAACCCTTCTCCACTTGAAAAGGCATCGCTGCGGGTGCGGGAGCACCGCGTTCGGGGCCGTATTCGTTTTTACCGGAATGCAGCCACGGCCGAAGGCGCAGTAACCGGCGCAGGCGGGATTCTGTTGGGCCTGGCTGATTTCCCCCTCTGGCTCGCACTGAAAATGAAACTTTTGTTCGAAATCGCATCCCTTTACGGATACGACGTGCGCGACTACCGGGAGAGGTTATTCATGTTGCATATTTTTCAGCTGACTTTTTCCAGCCAGGAGCAGCGGACCAAGGTGTATTCCACCCTGGCTGCCTGGGAAGATTACCTCCGAACGCTGCCTCAGGATATCAATGCCTTTGACTGGCGCACGTTTCAACAAGACTACCGCGATTACATCGATATTGCCAAGCTGATCCAGTTGATACCGGGCATTGGGGCCGTGGCAGGAGCATATGTGAATCACCGGCTTACCGAAAAACTGGGTGATTACGCCATGAATGCCTATCGTTTACGTCTTGGCCTTTGATGGAATTCGTACCTTTACTGCAACCAACCTGTGTATGATGAAAGATTTTAATAATCCTGTACTAAAGAAATTACCGCAACGTCTGCGTCGGTATCTTGTGGGCCAGCATTATGAGCATTACACCCCTATTGACCAGGCGGTGTGGAGGTATGTCATGCGTCAGAACTACAGCTACCTGAAGGACGTGGCTTATTACCCATACATTCCCGGCCTTCGCAAGGCCGGCCTGAGCATCGAGCGTATTCCGGACCTGCAAACCATGAACGATCATCTGAAGAAACTGGGATGGGGAGCGGTCACGGTAAATGGTTTCATTCCCCCGGCAGCCTTTATGGAATTCCAGGCCCATCGCGTACTGGTCATCGCTGCCGATATTCGTCAGCTGGGGCATATTGATTACACACCGGCGCCAGACATCATTCATGAATCGGCAGGGCATGCGCCCATTATCGCCGAGCCTGATTACGCAGATTACCTTCGCTATTTTGGCCAGGTGGGCACCAAAGCCATTTTTTCCTCAGATGACTTTGAGCTGTACGAAGCCATCCGGCGCCTTTCCGTATTGAAGGAAATGCCGGACGCTTCTCCTAAAACGATCGCCGATGCCGAAAAAGCAGTGGAAGAACGACAAACCAACCTGGGACAACCTTCCGAAATGGCTCTTCTGAGCCGGTTGCACTGGTGGACGGTAGAATACGGCCTCATTGGCACGCCTGAAAACCCGAAGATCTATGGAGCCGGCCTGCTTTCATCCATCGGTGAAAGTGTGACCTGCATGAAGCCTTCGGTAAAAAAATTACCCTATACCATTGAGGCGGTCAATTATCCCTACGATATTACCAAGCCGCAACCACAGTTGTTCGTCACACCCGATTTCGAGAATCTTGTGACGGTCCTGGAACAATTCGCAGGCTCAATGGCCTTCCGGCGGGGAGGCCTGGAAGGAATTCTGAAAGCAGTTGCTTGCGGGCAAGTCTGTACCACAGTATTTAGCTCCGGACTGCAGGTCTCGGGCATTTTCAGTAATGTCGATGTCCATGGGCTGGTCTATATTCAAACCGAAGGACCAACCACCCTTTCCATCGATGGCAAGGAGTTACCGGGTCACAGTTCCCTGACCCATCCCAATGGCTATGCATCCCCTGTCGGAAAGCTGAAAGAGTACTCGATCGCCCTGGAAGATTTTTCACCCGGCGATCTGAAGAACATTGGCCTGGAGCGTGGCCGTTTCTCACGGCTGGAATTCGAAAGCGGCATATCCGTGGAAGGACTGCCCCAGGCCTTCGAATACAAGCATGGCAAACTACTATTGATAACATTTAGTGATTGCACGGTACAAAATGAGAAGACCGGCAAGCGGTTATTTGAACCATTCATGGGAAAATATTACATGGGTATCGGCGAAGAAATTGTTTCTGTCTTTTACGGAGCCGCTGACCGGGAAGCATTTGATCGAGAGATCCAAAAGTGTGAAACAACTGCCGGCACCATGAAAGACCTCCCTGCAGACAATGGAACAACCGGCAGTGTAATACCACTCACCGGTAGCAAAACAACCATCGATACACGTCGGCTGGAATTATACCAGCGAGTGCGGAATGTTCGTGAAAGGCACCTGGACGCTACCGCGCTGCCGGCAATATGGGAAGAGTTGCAAGACAAGTTTCCGCAGGATTGGCTTTGTGCTCTTGAGATACTGGAAATACTGGAAAGTGACCGGATTTTTGAAGGTACCGCTGCTGCGATCCTCGCCTGGCTGGAAGAGAAGACTGTCCGGGAAGCAGCGCTTTCAAAGCTGATAGAAGATGGCCTTGAAGTCATGCATCGTCCCGGAATTGAGATCCTGACCCGCTAAATCAGCACTACTTGCTGATAATAACCTCAACACGGCGGTTCCTGGCCTGACCATCTGCCGTATCGTTGGAAGCTATCGGGGCGGATTCTCCGTAACCGGTTGTACTCATGCGCCCCGCCGGAATCCCTTTACCAGCCAGGAAAGCCTTCACCGATTCAGCCCGCCGTTGCGAGAGCCATTTATTATAATCATCTGTTCCCGTATTATCGGTATGCCCCTCAATACGAATGGAAGTATAGGTATGCTTCTTCAAAGCCTCGGCAAGGCCCTGCAATTTCTGATGGGCCGCCTCGGTAAGATAGGATGAGTTCAGCTCAAACAGGATATTGGAATCGAAGGTCACCTTTAACCCTTCATCTACCGCTTCCACATTGGTGCCTGGCATATCTTCCTGCATATCCGCTACAGCATCTTCAGCAGGCATTTCTTGCTTCGGCGGCTGATCTACCAGGATCTTTTTACTCTTGCAGGAAAACAGGGCAAGACTACTTGCGACACAAAAGGTAAGGAGTAGGTATTTTCTCATTGTCACGTGATTTATGCCCAAAAGTACATAAAAACAGCGATATTCGAATGCATGAACATTATTATTACCGGGGCAAGCCGCGGCTTAGGCTATGAAACCGTTCTCCGCCTTTCGGGAGATCAGAGAAACCATATTCTGGCGCTGGCGCGTTCCGGAAAGAAACTGGAAGAGTTGCAAAAGGATTGCCGGTCAGCCTATTCCGGGGCCGATGTCTCGGTACTTCCTTTTGATATACTGGGTGACGATCATCTGCGGCTCACAAGGCTGATAGAAACAAAATTTGACGGGAAACTGCACCTGCTGATCAACAATGCCGGGGCAATGATCAACAAACCCTTCGAAGCGCTGAAAGACGAAGATTTCGAGGCCCTTTGGCGAAGTAATTTTCTGGGGCCGGTACGGATGATCCGCACGCTTCTATCCTACATGAGCAGCGGCGCACACATTCTGAACATCGGTAGCATGGGTGGCTTCCAGGGAAGTGATAAATTTCCGGGGCTTACAGCCTACAGCGCTTCCAAAGCGGCGTTGCACAACCTGACTGAATGCCTTGCGGGAGAACTGGAGGATCGGAAGATCCGGATCAATTGCCTGGCCCTGGGGTCGGCGCAAACCGAAATGCTTGAACAGGCGTTCCCTGGCTATGAGTCACCGGTCTCGGCCGTTGA
>DATCYD010000350.1:0-7549 GCA_036570465.1 Anseongella sp. | reverse complement strand
TACTGAAAAAGGAAGGGAGAGCCTGTTTACAGATACGGCCGGACATGTCCGCTGGTACTGGCCGGTCGCCGGCATTCAGTTGAAGGACACCGTTTATATTTATTTTACGGGGGTGGAGCGAGCCACCGGAGGATTGGGATTTGCTGTCAATGGAAAGGACAAACTCGTTAAACTGAAGTTTCCGGAAATGGAAGTCGTTGGTTATAATTCCCTGTCTGACTTCAAGGGTATTAATTTTGGTGTCGGTTTTATCAACGATGAAAACAACGGCTATGTCTATGCCTTCGGCCACAAATATAAAGAGGGCGGGCAGAACGATATGTATGTGGCGCGTTTTCCTGCTTCCCGGCCCGGTCAGGCCTGGGAAAGCTGGAATGGCAACACCTGGAGTACTGATCATGAAAACGCGCTTTCTGTTCGTGAAAATGCTGGTTTCACGCCCATGGTCTGCAAGGTTCGGGATAAGTACGTATTGATCAATTCTGAACTCAGTATAGGATGCGACCAGGGCAATGAAATTTACGTCTCGGTTAGTGACCACGTAACCGGTCCGTTTTCAGAAAGCAAATCCATCCATACCATTGATGATACTGTTCAGGGGCATTACCCCTTCTTTTATGTGCCGGTAGCCCATCCGCAGTTTATTAACGACAAGGATGAGATCCTGATCACGTATAATGTGAATGGGTACGGTACCTGCGTGGAAGGGTGCACCGATAACCGAATGGATCCGGATCATTATCGTCCCCGGGGAATCCGTGTGCCGCTGAGTTTGATTGATCCGGAACTGTAACCATCGCATTCATTAATTCAGGCAGAATGCATGAACTCCATGATCATATAAAAAGGGTGGTCAGGCAAACGGTGGCGCTGACGATAATGATCGTTGTGACTCCGGTGACCGGATATTGCCAGGCGGCACCACCGCTGCATATTAACTGGAATAAAATAGTTTCCGAATCCCGCTCGACTGCAACCTTTCAGGTGGTGGTTAATCCGATGCTCCGTAAAGGCTCCCCCATTTATGAGCCAAGTTTCGATGCAATACGCCGGCTAAATGCAGAATATGTCCGCTACGGCGCGTGGTACCCCTATCCGCGGCTTTCAGTAGCGGAATTGGAGCCGCCTGGCAAGGATTCAACCCATTGGGATTTCAGACTGCTGGATGAGGTGCTTTTCGACTTTCTGGAGGCCAGTAAAGGACATACTTCCATTCTGAACTTCTGTACCATCCCCCAGTGGATGTTCCGCACTCCCGGAAGGGTGCCATACCCGGCCGATCCCAACGAAATCGATTTTGGGTACAAAGGAGGGAATGAGTTATGTGATACAACGCTGAAAGAGCTTGGTGATTATTATGCACGTTTCTTCCGCTGGTATACCCAGGGCGGTTTTACCGATGAACTGGGACGGTACCATCCTTCGGGACACGATATCCAAATTCCATGGTGGGAAGTGCTGAATGAACCTGAACTCGAACATGGAACCACACCGGAACAATACACCCGGCGCTACGACGCCATTGTGCATGCGATAAAAGAAGTATCGCCCGATACCCGTTTTATAGGCATGGCATCGGTAGCTTACGGGAATCCGGATTTCTTTGAATACTTCCTGGATCCTGCGAATCATCGCCCAGGAACACCGATTGATATGATTTCCTACCATTTTTATGCAGGCGCACATCCGGGTTTGGAATTCGGAGATTATCATTACGCATATTTTGACAAGGCGGATGCTTTCCTGAACTGTGTTCGGTATATCGAACGGATCCGTCAGCGATTAGCTCCTGAAACAGGAACCGCCATTAATGAACTGGGCACTTTTCTCAGCGAGGAAATGAGGGGACTTCCTATTCCTGATAAGTACTGGAACCTTTCGGGCGCTGTGTATGCTTATTTATATATGGAGCTATCAAAAATGGGGATTGAGATTATCGGACAGTCACAGCTGGTGGGTTATCCAGGCCAGTTCCCGGATGTGAGCATGATGAACTGGGAGAATGGCCGTCCGAATGCCCGGTACCGGGTGCTGCAATTGCTGGTCAATCAGTTCGCACCTGGCGATACCTTGGTTGAGACCATCACAGGCTTCATGAATCCATCCGACTATGTGGCACAGGCGTTCAAGACCAGATCGGGAAAAAAAGTGCTTCTGGTAAATAAATACGATCATACCCTTCGCGTAAAAATTCCCGCGGCGCTCGAAGGCGCCCGGTTGAGTGTGGTAGATGTGGCAACGGGCGACAAACCTCCGGTGGAATCAGTGATTTCATCCGGCTACCTGGAGTTGAAACCTTATGCAGTGGCGGTGGCGGTCCTGAAAGGAGAAAGCCCATGATCAGATTGACACGAAGAAATTTCGTACTCCCCTGGACCATGGACGAACTGACAAAATAATGTAAGAATAGGTCAATTAATCAGAACGCGGCAAGAAGGGTATTGTGTTCATTTGTAAAACGCATGAAAAAACTCTATAAATACCTGAACAGGGTAACGTTTCTTATGCTCCCCATCATTTCTGCCTGGGCAGGAGGGGTGGTGGCACAACCTGGTTTTACAAAGCATGTGCTCACGAGTGATTTTATTTCCGAAGGAGTTGCCGTGGCTGATGTGAACCTTGATGGGCAACCAGATATTATAGCCGGTGCCTTCTGGTTTGCCGCGCCCGGCTGGGTGCGGCACGAGCTGGCCTCTCCCCAAACATTTTCCACGACCGAATACAGCAACTCCTGCTTGAATTTTAGCATGGATGTAAACCGTGATGGGTGGCCTGACCTGGTTCGCTTTGTATTTCCCGGCAGTGCAATCGTTTGGCATGAGAATCCCCGTAACAAACCCGGATATTGGAAGGTCGATACCATTCATTATTCAGCAGGCAATGAATCTCCCGGCATGTATGATGTGAACCGGGATGGACGGCCTGATCTGCTGTGCTCCAACCTGAAAACCAGGGAGATCGTTTGGCTGGAAGCACCCCGGCGAAAAAAAGATACGCAATGGAAGCAATGGGTGATCAGCGATACGCTGGCACCCGGTTCGGATATTTTCTCCCATGGCCTGGGGTTGGGGGATGTAAATGGTGATAACAGACCTGATATCCTCGTGAAAGAAGGATGGTGGGAAGCGCCTGCCAATTCCCGTAAACCGGCCTGGGTCTTTCATTCGGCGCCTTTTGGCGAAGACTGCTCACAAATGTACACCATGGATGTGGATGGAGACGGTGACCAGGACGTGGTCAGTGCCTCGGCACACCGTTACGGTATTTGGTGGCACGAACAGGTTGACGCTGGGGAAGGAAGAGGTTCCGGCGCCGCCTCCACGGCCCCTACCTGGCAGACACACGAGATCAGTAAGGGATTTTCCCAGACTCATGCCGTGCGGATGGCTGATGTGAACGGCGACGGCCATCCGGATCTGGTTACCGGTAAACGATATTTTGCGCATAACGGAAAATTTGATCCGGGGGAGCACGATCCGGCGGTCCTCTATTGGTTTGAACATACTCCGGGGACTCCACCTTTTTGGAAAGCGCATCAGATTGATGATGATTCCGGGGTGGGATTGAATTTCGTGGTGCGGGATATGAATGGGGACGATCTGGCAGATATTGTCACCTCCAATAAGAAAGGTGTTTTCTTTTTTGAACAAGCGAAGTAATAAAATGGATCGTCATTTATTTGCGGTTATCATTGCCCTGTTGGTAAGTGGGATGCTGTTTGGCTGTGGGGGAGAACCGCAACAGGAAGAATCCGATGAACGATTCAGTGGCCCGGAGTTCAGCGAGCATGTGCGTACGACCGATCCCAGAACACCGGAAGAAGAACGATTGGGTTTTAAGCTGCCTCCTGGCTTCGAAATTGAGCTGTATGCATCGGAACCGGACATTGGTAAGCCGATGAATATGGCGTTTGACGCCCGGGGGCGGATGTGGGTAACCCAGTCTCATGAATATCCCTTTCCTGCGGAACCGGGAGGGGGTGAAGACCGTATTTCGATCCTGGAAGATACGGATGGAGACGGAAAGGCTGATCGTTTTACCCATTTTGCCGATACGCTGAATATCCCCATTGGCCTGCTTCCGGTTGATGACGGGGCCATCGTTTACAGCATTCCAGACGTTTATCATTATATGGATCTGAACGACGACGGAAGAGCGGATTCGGTCAGCCGGATGTTTGGCCCCTTCCTTTATTCCGATACACATGGCATGGTGAATGGAATGACCAGGGGGTTTGACGGTTGGATCCATGCCTGTCACGGGTTTAATATTTCTACAGTCGCCGGCAGCGATGGTGATTCGGCCCGGCTGGTGTATGGAAGTACTTTCCGCTTTCGTCTCGATGGTAGCCATGTGGAAGAGGCCACATACGGACGTATTAATCCATTCGGCATGGTGTACGATGAACGTGGGTATCTCTATTCCACGGACTGTCACACTTCTCCACTGTATCAGCTGATCCGCGGAGGCGATTATACGCAATGGGGAAAGGAAGTGGGAATGGGCTTTGCGCCGGATATGAAACCCCTGGAACGGGAGGCAACTGCCCTGGCTGGGATTGCTTGCTACACAGATGTGCTTTTCCCGGAAGAGTACCGGAATAATTTTTTCATTGGCGATGTCGTGGCCTGCCGCGTTTACCGCAACTCCGCCACGTATAACGGTTCCAGTCCGGTTGGCAAGATGGAACCTGATTTTCTGCTGAGCGAGGATCCCTGGTTCCGGCCGGTGGATATCAAGCTGGGCCCCGATGGCGCTCTCTATGTTGCGGATTTCTATAATCGCATCATTGGTCATTATGAGGTGTCTCTGGATCATCCCGGCAGGGATAAGGTGCGGGGCAGGATCTGGCGCATAACTTATAAGGGTAAGACGCATGATGGACGCACCGACTGGACCCGGGCGCCGCTTGAAGAGTTAATTACCGCCCTGGGCCATGATAATCTTCCTCTGAGAATGACGGCAACCGATCAGCTTGTTGACCGGGTCGGCGAAGAAGCGGTAACCCCTTTGTCGAAAATTCTGGAAAGTGATGCAACTGATGCTTTTACACGTGTGCAAGTCTTGTGGGGGCTTTATAGGTTGAGCGAGCTGACAGAGGGTCAAATCCGGGATGCTTCTACCCACAGCGATCCACTGGTTCGCCTGCATGCATTTCGTATCCTGTTGGAAAAGGAAATGGCTTCTCCCACGGTATATCCGTTGATTGTTCATGCCCTGGAAGATGAAGATCCGCATGTGCGTCGGGCGGCGCTTGAAGCCTTGGTGCATTACCCAGACATGAACACCCTGGAAACAGTGATTCGCTTACGGCATAAGGTGCCTGAAATCGATGATCACCTGGTATATACTGCCCGGCTTTGCATGCGCAACCTGGTCCGGGAACCGGCGCTGATGGCCCAGGCGTCTGTCAGAAAATGGACAGGGAAAGACGCGGGCGCCCTTTGCGATGTCATGACCGGCATCAATACCGAAGAGGCAGCCGCTTTTATCTTGTCCTATCTGAAGGATCATCAGGCCCTTCCGGATAATGAATTACCCGGTCTGTTACGTCATGCGGCACGATTTGGCGCACCGGCGGCTTCTGCTCTGCTTACAGCAACTGCCAGGGAACGGGCTGGCGCCGCGCTGGAGTTACAGTTCCGCTTCTTCAATGCGCTGAGAAGCGGATTCAGCCAGGGCGGACATCAAGAAGGCGTTACGTTCGTTGACTGGGGGAAGAAATTGGCCGGTAAGCTGATGGAAAAGCATTTTTCTACCAAAGATCCGGCTTCCTCTGATACTGCCGGCAGGTCAAAAGAGCAATACCTGGCGGTGGAACTCAGCGGAGAATATCAGCTGGAGGCTTACCAGCAGCAGCTGGTAATGGCCCTTGAACAGGGAGCGACGCCGGAAGTCCGGGTAGCGGCAGTAAAGGCGTTGATGCAAATCGCTCCACGCGAGAACAGTACAAGAATTTCTTCCCTTTTAAATGATCGTGACCAGGAGCTGGACCTGCGCTCACAGGTGGCCGCAACGCTGGGTGAATTTCCCGGCCCGGTTTCCAGGGAGATCCTGTCAGGGGTGGAAGAGGCCCCGTATAACCTGCAGCTTGCGATTGTGAAATCCCTGGCGGTAACCAGTGAAGGGAAAGATATCGTATTCAACAAGGTTCGGAAAAAGGCGATTTTCCCACGGACGCTCCTGGATCCTGCCACCGCGGAACGCATGCTGCTGGGTAGTTCCGCCGGTCAGAAGAAAACGTATGAAAAGCTCACTTCCAATATTACACCACTTAAGGAGGAAAAACAGGCTTTGTTGTGGGGACGGATGGTGGCTTTCAATCAGGCGGAAGGGAAGGATACATTGGTGGCAACCGGTGAAAAAGTGTTTTCCGCCAATTGTGCACCCTGCCATCAGGTTAATGGAAACGGGGGCAACGTGGGTCCGCAGCTAACCGGGATCGGAAATTGGGGCGTCAATGCGCTGGCGGTTAAAATATTGGATCCCAACCGCAACGTGTTGGAATCATTCCGCACCTATACGGTTAAAACGAAAGATGGAAAAGTATTTACCGGGCTTCTTAAAAGAGACGAAGGAAAGTTATTGGTATTTGCCGACGTGAGCGGAAAAGAATTCAGTATTCCCAAGGATCAGATCCTCGAACAGAAGGTGGCTGACTTTACGTTGATGCCCGATCAGTTCGGTGAGATACTTTCTCAGGAGGAATTCAATGCCTTACTGACATATTTGTTAAGTTTAAAGAGCTAACAAGGTATTCATGAAGAAATCGAGTTACTTTTTTCTGGTGATCGCAACACTGATGAGTGTTGCTAGTGGTTTATCTCAAGCCGGTGGATTGCCGGTGCCTCATGATTCCGGCGGTGACGCCGATACCTTCCGGGTTGCTACCGTGCTGCAAAGCAACATGGTTGTACAACAGGCAGCACCTTTCCGGATCTGGGGCACGGCGCCGCCTGGCGAGCGGGTGCGAGTCAGCGTCAGCTGGACGGATGCGCCTGTCAGCGTCGTGGCGGACCGGGCCGGGAAATGGCTGACCACGGTACCGGTGCCGGAAGCGGTGCCCGGTGATTTTACATCGCACCGGATACAGATCGTACACCGGCAGGATACAGTTGAGCTGGAAAATGTACTTATCGGTGAAGTATGGATGTGCAGCGGACAGTCGAATATGACCTATATGCTGGACAGTATTCCCGGCTGGGGCCCTGGCGTACCGGGGCACGACCAGGAAGTCGCCGGCGCGGATTACCCATATATTCGCCTGATGGGCATTGGTATGGCCCTGGAAGATCAGCCGGTGGAAGACGTAAAAGGCGTCTGGCGGGTTTGCAGTCCTGAAACGGTGGGCGGCTTCAGTGCCGTAGCTTATTATTTCGGGAGGAAACTGTTCCGGAGCTTGAATATACCGGTGGGATTGGTTGCCAACGGCATTCCGGGCGCGGGCGAACAGGCCTTTACCAGCCTTGATGTGTTGGGCGCTGACACCGCTCTGAAACGAAAATACCTGTTACCATATCGTGATAAACCCAGGGATGATAAGGAACAT
>DATCYD010000349.1:0-6345 GCA_036570465.1 Anseongella sp. | reverse complement strand
GGCTCCGGTATGTACGCGGTTCATCCACTGTAAATCTTCATCAAAAAATGACTGCACACCAATACTCAACCTGTTTACGGCTGTTTTTCGCAAGCCGGCAATGTTTACCGGGTCCAGGTCGTCCGGATTGGCTTCCAGTGTAATCTCGCAGTTGGAAGCGACCGGGTGCACTGCTCCAAGCGTATCCAGCAACCGGTTCAGTTCCATTGCTGAAAGCAGGGAAGGGGTGCCTCCGCCAAAATAAACGGTTTCCACTTCAGCACCGTCCAGAAAATCATTCCGAAGGAGAATTTCCTGTCGCAAGGCCTCCAACACCTGATCACGATATTTCAGAGAGGTACTGAAGTGGAAATCACAGTAATGACAGGCTTTCTTGCAAAACGGGATATGAATGTATATGCCTGCCATGCTACAAAATTAGGAATAAGCTGCGTAATCCAGATAGCCGGCTTCGCCCGGGGTATAAAAAGTTTCCGGATTAGCTTCTGTCAGGGGTAAATCCTGACGGATTCGATCAGGAAAATCAGGGTTGGAAATGAACGGCCGGCCGAAAGCGACCATATCCGCACTCCCTTCTTCCACCACTTTCGCCGCCTGACGACTGGTATATCCCCCGTTAACAATGAGAAAATTGCTAAAGTTGGTGCGGATCTTTTTCAGCAATTGCCGGCCTTCCTCGTGTTCCCTGGCCGCCGGTTCCACCAGGTGCAGGTATAACAACCCCAGCCGATCCAGTTCAGTGGTCAGGTAATCATAAGTGGCCTGAGTCTCCTGGTAGGGGTCCATGCTATTAACTGTACTGTATGGAGACAGGCGAATGCCCGTCCGGTCCTTGCCGATTGCCTCACTGATGCGTTGTCCAAGCTCCAGAATAAACCGGCTCCGTCCGGCAATGCTCCCGCCATAGGCATCACTTCGCTGATTTGAATGGGGATTCAGGAATTGACCCGGGAGGTAACCGTTGGCTCCATGAATTTCAATGCCGTCAAAGCCAGCGGCGATGGCATTGGTGGCCCCTGTCACATATTCCGTCAACGCATTTTCAATATCCTCTGCTGACATTTCAAGAGGAAGCGGCAAAGGCTGCATACCTTCGGTATCTGTCCAAACGGTACCTTCCGCTTTGATCGCCGACGGTGCCAGGACCCGGGCTCCCCCGGGCATATTCGCCGGGTGGGAAACGCGCCCGCTATGCATAAGCTGAGCAAAAATTCTCCCTCCGCTGGCATGAACGGCCTCCGTTACCTTTTTCCAACCCGCGACTTGTCCGGGGCTGAAAATTCCGGGAATGCGCGCGTAACCCAATCCATTCGGAGAGGGGGCAACACCTTCTGATACAATGAGTCCGGCACCCGCACGCGGAGCATAATATGCAACCATCAGATCATTGGGAATATTTCCCTGAGCGCGCGAACGGGTCATCGGAGCCATGACAATGCGGTTCCGGAGATCAAATCCCTGCCTGGCAAGGGTTTTAAAGAGGGGATCGGTGTGATGAGTAGTTTCCATGATAAAATATTTGTTATGATGATTCTTGTTGTATATATAATTGTTTAAACAAATAAAAAGCTAAATTTTTTTTAGCCCCGCAGTTTCTCCAACAACTGACAAAGCTGTTGTGATTCTTCATCCGACAGGTTGAACAGCGACCGATGATTTTTTTCTAATTCCGGCTGGATCCTTTCGAGCAGCTCCAACCCTTCCCGGGTAATGCTCAACCCCACTTCACGCCGATTGAACTGATTGAATTCTCTTTTAATCAGTCCTTTGGTAACCAATCGGTCACAAAGCCGTGTCAGGTCAGGATTCTTATCCAGCATGACTTCCTTTACGTCCGAACAGCAAGCGACCTGGCCCTGCCTTCCCCGAAGGATCCGGAGCACATTAAACTGTTGATTGGTAATTTGAAAATTCTTGAAAACCTGGTTGATGCGATCAGTCAGACGGTTATACGTGTACACCATACTGATCCATGCCCGCTCCTGTTCGTTCCTGAATTCCTTCTGCCGGATGATTTCTTCGATCTTCACACCGCAAAGATAAACGATGATATTCGTTTAAACAAATTTTGTTATTAAATTAATATCAAATGTGTTAATTTAGGCTTGATTTAAACCATTCTCGATGCTAAAAGCTTTCCACACACCCTCCCGGCATGCGTATCTGTTAATTGCAGCACTGGCTATCTCCGGATGCCGCCTCCAACCCACTCTGCAAAAGGACAGTCTGCAGGGAACGAAACCGAATATTCTATTTGTGATTTCAGACGATCAGTCGTATCCTTATGCCTCTGCCTATGGCTCTAAGGTTATTCAAACACCTGCTTTCGATCGTATTGCGAGGGAAGGCATTCTTTTTACAAGGGCCTTTGCGGCATCTCCGGGATGCAGTCCTTCCCGGGCTGCCTTGCTCACCGGTTTGAATTGCTGGCAGCTTCGCCAGGCAGGCACACATGCAAGCAGTTTCCCCCGTCAATTTATGGTATTTCCCGACCTGCTTGAAAAATCCGGTTATTTCATTGGCCATACCGGCAAGGGGTGGGCACCGGGAGATTACAAGGCTTCAGGCCGGCAGCGGAATCCGGCAGGCCCCCTTTTTTCCGGCAAGACACTAAAAAGCCCCGAAGGTATCTCCAACGTAGATTACGCAGGTAATTTTGCCCGTTTTCTCTCAGAAAGACCGGATGACCGCCCTTTCTTTTTCTGGTTAGGCACCCATGAACCGCATCGACGGTTCAAAAAGGGCATCGGTCTGGAGCGGGGGATGGATCCGGCACAAGCCGACGTGCCTGCTTTCCTCCCTGATGTGGAAGAGGTGCGCAACGATTTATTGGATTATGGTGTGGAGATCCAGTGGTTCGATAACCAGCTGGGACAAGCCCTGGCGTTGCTTGAAAAAGCCGGAGAACTGGACAATACGGTCATCGTAGTCACATCCGATAACGGCATGCCTTTCCCAAGGGCAAAAGCCAATGTGTATGAATACGGGATCCATGTTCCCCTGGCTATCCGCTGGGGCGCGTCTGTTCAGGGAGGTCGTACTTCTGATGATTTAATTAACCTGATTGATCTGTATCGCACATTCCTGGACCTGGCTGATGCGCCCTACCCTTCCTATGAGGTAGCCGGAAAAAGTTTGTTAAACATCCTCTCCAGCCAAAAAAGCGGTATCATTGACAGTACCCGAACAGCTGTTTTTTCGTCACGGGAACGGCACTCTTCTTCCCGATGGAAGAACCTGGGCTACCCACAGCGTTCCATCCGCACAAGGCAATACCTCTATATCCGGAATTTTAAACCCGAACGATGGCCATCGGGCACACCCCCTTCTTTTCACGACATTGACCAGGCGCCGGAACGATTTGTTATCTACTCGGGAAGCGATCCCCGCTATGCTGAATATTTCAGGCTGGCTACCGCCAAACGGCCTGCCGAAGAGCTGTATGACGTAATCGATGATCCGGTTTGTCTCCACAACCTGGCGGAAAACTCCGGGCATGATTCTGTCCTGGCCAATCTTCGGGGAAGACTGGGGGCTTATCTGATGCAAACCCTTGATCCGCGGGTGACGGGCAATGGCGATATTTTCGAAAGCTATCCGCGTCTGGTAGGAGCAATGAGAGAATTCCCTCCACCGGATCATGTCAAACCGGACGAAGCGGATTCCTCCTTGAATCAGCTGCCAGAATAGCTGCCAGAATAAAAACCGTGGAATCAGGAAATAATCCGGCAACGGACGCCGCATCACCGTGCAGCGACCTGACGGAAATTGTATATTTGCGCATTCATCAGTCACCATTATGCGCCGAACCCTGAACGCTTTCCCGAATACCATCCTGGTTGTTACTCCGATCGTCTTTCTTTTCGCTGCGATGGTATGCATGCCGCAGACGGCATGGTCACAAGCCCGTTCACAGGCACAGACTATGGAGTCTGATCAGGTAATCAAGGGTCCCTCGCCCGCGGATACCTCCCGGAACGCAATGAATGAATTTCTGAATGAATTCTACAGCAATTACCCCACCGATTTTGATTCATTTATCATTCCTGACAGCCGCCGGGAAGACCGTGTAGTGCCAGATCTCGACTTCCGGATCCGGCCGGTCAGAGAAGCCTGGCTTTTGCTGGTGCTAAGCTTGCTCGTTGTGACTGCAGCATTCATGGCGCGCTTTTTCAGAAAGGACCTGAAAGACTTGCTGGAAGGATTCTTTAGTAACAGGCTGATCAACCAGACCATTCGGGAGCCGGGATTACTGAACACACCGGTAACCCTGCTGTTGCTCTTTCTGGGTAGTTTTTCCATCGGAGCGCTTCTGTACATTATCATTCCGTCAGAACTGCTTCCACCTGAGTTTAACAGCCCCCAACGCTACCTGCTGTTGTCGGGGATGACTCTGTCAGTTTATCTGCTACGGGTATTCCTGCTTAAAATGGCCGGTTTTGTATTCGGGCTGCGGGAGTTTGTAAACAGCTACCTGTACGTACTTTATACAGCCACAGGCATGACCTCGTTTCTGATCCTGATTTTCCTGCTAACCCGCCTGTTGGGGCCCCCATTTCTGGCGGATTTGATGGTCCCCGCCCTGCAGGCAACTTTCCTGTTTTTCTTTGTGTATCAATACACAAGAGGCATCTGGTACCTCATAAACACATTTCAGTTTCCTAAATTTTATTTAATTCTGTATCTTTGCGCCTTCGAAATTTGTCCACTACTGATCCTGGGAATGGGATTATTTAACAGTTAGTATGTCAGTGTCAGAAGCAGGAAAGAAAGTAAAAAGCATACTCATTAGTCAGCCGCAGCCGGAAAACGATAAAAACCCTTACGCGGAGCTTGCAAAAAAACACAGTCTGAAGATCGATTTCCGGTCATTTATTCATGTCGAAGGCGTTCCTGGAAAGGAGCTGCGCAAAGAGAAGATCAATCTGGCTGATTTTTCGGCCGTTATCTTCAACAGCCGTACGGCGATCGATCATTTCTTCCGCATCTGCGAGGAGTTGCGTCATGAAATGTCTGCCGATACCAAGTATTGTTGCAACACCGAATCCACTGCGTTGTACCTTCAAAAATACATCCAATACAGGAAGCGTAAGATCTTCTTTGGAAAACCAGGAGGAGCTACGCTACCCGACCTGATCAAAAAACATTCCGGGGAAACCTTTATTTTCCCATGCTCGGATGTGAGCAGGGACGACCTTACCTCCCGGATGCGCAAGATGGGCTACAAGGTCACAGATTCTGTCATGTACAGGACCATCTGCAGTGATCTGTCAGACCTGGCGGATGTCAATTATGATGTGATCGCGTTTTTCAGCCCGTCTGGCATCAAGTCTCTTTTCCAGAATTTTCCCGATTTTTCTCAAAATGACACCAGGATCGCGGCATTCGGCCCCAGTACCCATCAGGCTGTCAGGGATGCGGGGTTACGCCTGGATATTGCTGCCCCCCGTCCGAAGGCACCTTCCATGACCATGGCCCTGGAGGAATACGTGCTCAGCGTTAACAAATAAATTTAATACCTTTATTGGCAGATATATCTGGCAAATGTAATATTTTTGCGGGGATGACGTTTTTAGTTACGTTAAGATGAAACGCATCCTATGCTAATATGGTATTGAAAACTACAAGGTACTACCCGATGAACAAAATAATGCTGCTCGTCAGCGGAGGGTTGATGTTGTGCCTGGGAGGATGCGGGATCCGGTCTGGCGCTAACGGCGAGCTGGTAGGCGTACAAGGCAGGCGATCCTTCAAAAGCGACATCCCTTATGGAATGGTGTATGTGCCACCGGGCACGTTCCTGATGGGTCAGACTGACCAGGATATTACCTATTCCAATGCTGCACCCAACCGGCAAGTAAGTGTTTCGGCATTTTATATGGACGAAACAGAGATTACCAATAACGAATACCGTCAGTTTGTTTACTGGGTACGTGATTCCATTGCCGCCAAGGTCATGGGCGGCGATTTCGTCACCCAAAGTGATGATGGTGGCGAGTATATCAATCCCGATAACAAGGTTGTCTGGGGCGGAAAAAGAAGCAACATCGATTACGAACAGATGTCCGGGCTCTTTTATCAGGGGGACGACCAGGTCTTCGGCCGCCGGGAACTGGATGTTCGAAAGCTCCTTTACCAGTTCGCCTGGTTTGATTACCGCGCAGCTGCCATCAAGTCACCTGAGAACCGGGCGCGCCCACGTTCTGATTTTATCGTTCGGGACGAGGTGGCCGTTTATCCCGATACGCTGGTATGGCTTGCTGAGTTCTCCTATGCGCAGAACGAGCCCATGGTACAGCAATATTTCACACACCCGGCCTATGATGATTATCCCGTCGTAGGCGT
>DATCYD010000348.1:0-10236 GCA_036570465.1 Anseongella sp. | reverse complement strand
ATGCGCTGATCGAATCATTTAAACACCTCAGGCCGGTGTGGCTGGAAATGTTCAGAAAGGATCCAGGTTTCCTGGCTGACGATCCGGCCAAAGCCGCGCTCCTGTTTCGTCCTTTGCTTGCAAGGCAGGAATTGCAACTGCCAGGCTTTATTACTGCAGAACCGGGTTCATCGAAATACGGAGTATCTCCCCTTTCGGAAGAAGAGGTCCAACAACTGACGGGTGTGCCTGCGTTTGACGATTTCAGGGAGAGTCACCCGAACCTGTTTATCGACCCGTCAGGAGCTCAGACTGCGCCTCCGGCTTCCGGTGATGAGGCGGCGCTGACCGAAAACCTGGGCGAAGTAGTCATACATCTGGCCGCGTTGCCAGGGAAAATGATGTTTGACCAGGACACCGTGAGTATTCCGGCAGGGAAAACAGTTTCGCTCATCTTTGATAACAGCGACCAAATGGCGCATAATGTGGTAATTGTGACGCCAGGCGCCTGGGAAAAAGTGGGCCAGGCGGCTGATGAGATGTCTGCCGCTCCGGACGGTTACGAACGAAGTTTCATTCCGGATATGCCTGAAGTCCTTTTCTCAACACCGCTGGTGACTGCCGGGGAAACCTTCCGACTTGACTTTACCGCTCCTTCAAAGCCAGGGGATTATCCTTTTATATGTACCTTTCCGGGACACTGGCGGATGATGAAGGGCGTCTTCCGGATTGTTAATCAATGACCTGGCATATTTAAAGAGAAGCAGGACAGCGCAGGATAGTTGGATAGGTATTATGTCATACTTTGTAATATGAAAAAATTATTAGGGATCATACTTTGCAGCCTGCTGACTTTGCAGGTAGCCTCCGGCCAGGAGCTGGCCGATTACCGCCTCGATTATAAAGGGAAGTCAGGTCCCGGGAAAGGAAAGCACATTGTGCTGATCGCTTCCGATCATGAATACCGTTCCGAAGAAAGCCTTCCTGCCCTGGCCAGGATCCTGGCAAAAAGGTATGGATTTCACTGTACCGTGCTTTTCGGGCTCGATGAGAAAGGGAATATTTTACCGGGAAGTTCGAATCTGCGTGGTCTCGCAGTGCTGGAAGACGCTGACCTGATGGTGATCTTTACCCGCTTTCTGAATCTTTCGGATGAGGAGATGCAATGTGTCGATGATTATCTTAAACGGGGCGGCCCTGTCGTGGGATTGCGTACGGCGACACATGCTTTTAGTAATATGGATAATCCGGAGTGGGCACATTACAGCTATAATTATGACGGCCCCAAAAAGGAATGGGCTAACGGTTTTGGAAAATTGATCCTGGGTGAAACATGGGTTAGTCATTACGGCGCCAATCACAAACAAGCCTCTCGTTTGCTGATCGAAGATGGACAGAAGGATCATCCCATCTTCCGGGGAGTTTCCGACATGTTCGTTCATAGCGGTGGATATACTGCTTATCCCGAAAAAATGGGCGCAACGGTCCTGGCCCGCGGCCAGGTACTCAATGGCATGGAACCGGATGCTCCCGCCGATGAGAGCAAGGAGTTGCTCCCGGTCGCATGGGTGCGTAATTATCAACTGGAATCCGGCGCCAGCGGGCGGGTATTTGCAACGACACACGGCGCATCCGAAGACCTGCTTAATGAAGGTTTCAGGCGGATGCTTGTAAATGCATGTTTCTGGACAATGGGGATGGAGAAAAGGATTAAACCCCGTAATAATGTCGATTTTGTAGGGCCCTATGAACCCACGGGATTTAAGTTTGAAGGGTATAAGTTTCCGGTAAAACCTGCTGACCTGGCAGGCTGGGACTCCTTGATAATGCCCGGAGAAGTAGTCAAAAAATAACAACAAGGATCGTTCATGAATAAGATAGGATTTAATGTATTGGCCTGGTCGGCCGTTGTTTCCGATGAACTCAAGCCCATTCTGGACCGGTTGTATGAAATCGGCTATAATGGGGCGGAATTCCTGATTGGCGCACCTGATGAGCAGGCTTATCGTCGTATTGGTGATTATTCAAGAGCGTTGGGATTGGAAACCACTGCCGTTTTTGTTCTAGGCCCGGATGTTAATCCGATTGATCCGTCGGCGCAGGTCCGGGGGAAGGCATTGGAACATATCAAATGGACCATTGACCGGGCTCACGATCTGGGTGCGACAGTACTCTGCGGGCCTTTTCACTCAGCCTTTACCGTTTTTTCAAAACAGGCTCCTACCGAACAGGAATATGAATGGAGTGCCGATGTCCTTCGTAAAGCCGGAGACCATGCCGCTCAGGCCGGGGTATTGCTAACTCCCGAGGCGGTGAACCGTTTCGAGTGTTACCTGTGCAATACCATGGAACAACTGACCTATCTGCTGGAAAAAACCGCACATCCGCAGGTACAGGCTATGTTTGATACGCATCATGCCAATATTGAGGAGAAACATCTCGGGGATGCCATTACCGCAGTTGCGCCCATGCTGGGGCATTTTCATGTCAGTGAGAACGATCGGGGTACGCCCGGCAGCGGCCATGTGACCTGGGACGAAGCCTTTTCCACACTTGCCCGGATCAACTATCAGGGTTGGCTCACCATCGAAGGGTTCACACGAAACGATCCGGATTTTGCCAATTCGATTGGTGTTTGGCGGGAGTTCTCCCGCCCCTGGGATATGGCTGAAAAGGGCCTGAAGTTTATCCGGGAAATGGGCCGGAAGCACGGTCTGGATCTCTGATATCATTAGGGTCCGGCCACCCGTTGCATTAAAGTGATTTACGCCGGATGAGCGAAAAGGGATTCTTTATTTTTTCGCACTTGTTTTCAAGGATGAGACGAGCAGCGGTTTCGCCCATCAGCTCATGGTCGGTGGTGATGGTGGTTATTCCGTCCAGCAGGATTTCCTTCAGGGGAGTATCGTTATAGGAAATGATCCCCAGGTCTTTCCCTACCTGCAGGTTGCGCTCCCGGCAGTTCTTGATCAGATTCACCAGATCGGTTTCTTCGATGACTACATAAGCCTCGTCCGGGGCTATGGGTGTATCTTCCTCAATTTCATGAATGATCTCATGCTGGATATTATGCTGCATGCTGAAAAGGCGGAAGCCTTTGATGATCTCCTTTGGGTAGGGGACCAGCGACGGGAAAACAAGTATTAACTTGCTGTATCTTTTGATCAGATCAAGGGCATCATTCAGCGCGTAAAGAATATCTTTTTCAAAATCCTGATAAACACATCCTGCCGGTGTCTGGGGCAATGGAAGGTCCTTGTCCAGGATAATGAGCTTCTCGGGAGGGATCATGCGTATTCCATCCATCGCTTCGTCCAGCCCGGCATAAAAGTGCGGCATGATCACATAATAATGGTATTCTCCCAGGCTGTTTTGGATCAGGCTCTTGAATAGTGCCGAGTTACAATGGTGAATATGCAGGTCCACGAACGCCTTTCGTCCTAACGCTTCAGTGAAACCATTGTATATCTGTTTTTTATAATTGCTGATTTTATTAAATAGCAGCAATACACGAATAGCAGCTTCGACATCAACGCGGTTGATATAATAGCCCTTTCCCCGCACTGCTGTGAGTATTCCATCACGTATCAGCTGGCGGTAGGCTTTTTCTACCGTGTCCCTGGAAAGGAGGTATTCTTCACTGAATTGATTGATGGAGGGGATCTTGTCGCCACGTTTTAGCTTTCCTTTACTAATTGCGTGGATGACAGAATCAATGATCTGAAGATATTTTGGGGCGTTTTCCTTGAACTCAATATCAAATTGTACTTCCATTGCAGGTGAATAATTCGGCAAAATTAATAAATTTCGGACGATTTTTACCCAAACCGCCGCCAGATGGGGGCGCTGCAGGACAGAGCAGGATAGATAAGAAATGGCCAATTTATATGTTTATGGCCTAACCAGATAAAGTATAAAATATAACAAAATGAATCTAACCCATTTGAAGGGAGGAACCTGTCTTCTCACGCTAGTTTTGGCACTTTCTGCCACAAGCTGCGACAATCAGGACAAACCCGAAGAACCGAAGGATCCCAGGCTGGCCAAGCTGGAACTCCTGGAAGGCTTTACGGCTGATCATATTTATAGTCCGTCGGACAACGGGAACGGTTCCTGGGTATCGATGACCTTCGATAACAAGGGAAGGATGATCGCATCTGATCAAAACGGAGCGCTTTTCCGGATAGAATTGCCGCCCATTGGCGCTGATTCCACCGTCAAAGTCAATGTGGAAAAGCTGGACATGCCTGAGCTGCAGGACCGCGTGGACGGACCGGTACAGATTGGGTACGCCCACGGCCTACTCTGGGCTTTTAACAGCCTGTACGTCATGGTGAACCATCATGCGAAAGCAGGTAAAAGCAGGGGAAGCGGACTGTACCGGGTACAGGATTTGGATGGGGACGATAAGTTTGACAAGATCACCCTGATCCGGGAGTTGAACGGGGCGGGTGAACATGGCCCTCACAGTATTATTGTGGCGCCTGACAGCGTTTCCCTGTATCTCGTTTCGGGCAATCATACTGACCTTCCTGAAATGGACGATTATCTGCTGCCGAATGTTTGGCAGGCCGATAACCTGTTCCCGCAGATCAAAGATCCCCGCGGACATGCCAACAGCCGGGGAGTTCCGGGTGGATGGGTGGCACATATTGACACGCTTGGAAAGAACTGGCAGCTGGTAAGCGCTGGCTACCGGAATCCTTTTGATATTGCCTTCAATGCCAATGGCGATATGTTCACGTATGATTCGGATATGGAATGGGATTTTGGTCTTCCCTGGTACCGCCCTACCCGGATTTGCCATGTGACCAGCGGGTCGGAATTCGGATGGCGCACAGGGAACGGAAAATTGGATCCCGCTTTGCCGGATAACCTTCCGCCGGTGGTAAATATTGGCCCCGGATCACCTACGAGTGTGCTGCACGCCCGTAATGCGAAGTTTCCGGAAAAATACCGGAAGGCCTTGTATGCCTTTGACTGGAGCTTTGGAATTATCTATAATATCTTCCTGGAACCTGACGGAGCTTCCTATAAAGCCAGGAAAGAGGAATTTCTTTCAGGAATTCCTTTGCCACTTACCGATGGGGTCATCGGACCTGATGGTGCCCTGTATTTTCTGACTGGTGGAAGAGGCTTGCAGTCGGATTTGTACCGGGTTTATTATACAGGTAAAGAAGATGTGGACGGCTCCCTTGACATAGAGGAGCCTACCGAAGAAAATAAATTGCGGAGGAAGCTGGAAACCTACCATCATGAGGTGGGACAGGAAGCGGTTGATTTTGCGTGGCAGCACCTGGGCCATCCGGACCGTTTTATTCAATATGCCGCCCGCATCGCAGTTGAGCATCAGCCTGTGAGCTTGTGGCAAAGCCGCGCATTGAACGAGACAGACCCGGGGAAAAAGGCAGGTGCTTTGCTTGCACTTGTCAGACATTCGGATAAATCCCTGCAGGGCGATATTTTGTCTGCACTTCTGAAAACGGATTTCTCAGGTCTGAATGAAACTCAGTCGCTGGCTTTACTTCGCACCTGCGAGGTGGTACTTTACCGTACGGGTCAGCCGGCTGGCCCGGTGAAATCACAGCTGGTGGAAGTGCTTGGGCCGTTGTACCCGGCTTCTTCTGTTAATCTTAACAAGGAACTGGCTAAAATTCTGGCTTTTGTAGAAGCTCCTGAGGTGATCGGGAAAACACTTGCTTTGATTGAGAAAGCCGAAAACGATGTCTCCAGCGAAGCCATGACAGGCGTCTCAGATAAGATCATGCGGAATCCCGCCTATGGACTGGCTTTGGCAGGCATGCTTGAAAAGATGCCTCCCGCAGCCCAGATCTATTATGTGACGGTACTCAGCAGGGTCAAGAGCGGCTGGACTGCTGAACACCGGGAACAATATTTCAAATGGTTTGAAGAGGCCTTTGGTTACCAGGGCGGCAGGAGCTACGTCGGATTTATCGACAAGGCACGACAAATGGCGCTCGCCAATGTCCCAGCTGACAAGAAGGAATACTTCGGTAGCCTTTCAGGAGATTCCCTGCTGACTAAATCGGGTAATGACATCGTACAGGTACAGGGTCCTGAAGGTCCCGGTCGCAGATGGAAGGTGGAAGTAGCGCTGCCGCTGGTCCAGAACCTGGCCGGCAGGGATTTCGAACGTGGAAAGAGGATGTTCATTGCAGCCAGCTGTGGCCGTTGTCATACGATGCAGGGCGAAGGCGGATCTACAGGTCCTGACCTGACCCAGCTTGGCACCCGTTTCGCTCCTAAAGACATTCTGGAAGCGATCATTGATCCCAGTAAGGTTATTTCTGATCAGTATGGAGCCACGGTGCTTCAGCTAAAGGATGGAAATTCCATTGTAGGCCGGGTTACCAATGAAACCGGGGCCGCTTATTTTGTGAACCAGAATCCATTCGTAGCGGATGCGATTGAGGAAGTTCCCAAATCAGAGGTGGTTTCGGTGAAACCTTCAACGGTTTCAGTGATGTTACCCGGACTGATCAACGGATTGAATGAAGAAGAATTGAAAGATTTGATGGCTTATCTGATTGCCGGCGGGAACAAAGACAATGAGGTGTTTAAGGGAGGTGTGACAGCGAAGGCAGAGTAGTATGCAGGATTGGCAGGGAAAGGTTACCAACCCGCGGCAATTGGGCGGGATCGAAACGGCTGTGACTGATAATGGAGCCGAAAGGGGGACTCGCGTCGCCTGGGTCAATACCGGATCGGGCTTGAGGTATAAAGTGGTCATCGACCGCGCCATGGACATCGCTGATGCGTTTTTCAATCAACATGGGTTGTCCTGGCTGAGTCATGGAGGCATCACCGGGCCACAACCTTTTTCGAACCGGGGGCTCGACTGGCTCCGGACCTTTGGGGGAGGGTTGCTGACAACCTGCGGCTTGAGCCACGTAGGCGGGCCGGAAACCGGAGATTTCGGGGAACAGGGACTGCATGGTCTGATCAGCAATACCCCGGCGGAGCTGGAATCTGTCATCCAGCCTGACCTGGCTGCCGGACGCATGGAGCTGAGCATCACCGGAGTGATGAGGGAAACACGCCCCTTTGGTCCCTGCCTTGAACTACGTCGTACCATTTCCGGCACCCTGGGGCGGGCCGTGATCCGTGTACATGACCGGGTGACCAACCGTGGAAACACATCCGTGCCTCACATGCTGCTTTATCATTGCAATTTCGGCTGGCCGCTGGTTGACGAAGGAACAGACATTGTCTGGAAAGGTGACTGGCAAGCAAGGGAACAGGGAGATGCTAACCGGATTTTCAGGGAAGGCAATCAGTTTAGGAAATGTCCGCCACCACTCACCGAACACAACGGTGGGGGTGAAGAGGCCGCATTTATTAATATCGACGCCGATGAACAGGGACGCTGTAATTGCGGACTGTACAATTCGCGGCTTGGAATTGCACTGGCCCTTCGTTTCCGAAAGGAACAGTTACCCTGGCTGGTAAATTGGCAGCATTGGGGGAAGGGAGAATATGTAACCGGTCTTGAGCCGGCTACCAACCCGGCTATTGGCCAAACGGCTGCCCGGGAGCGGGGAGAGCTGATCATGCTGCAGCCGGGAGAAAGCCGGGAGTATGGGCTGGAGTTCGCCTTGCTGAATCAAGAAGTGGAAATCAATGAATTTTTGAATCATAAAAACTGAATCAATGAGTATTGCTGAGAAAGCGCTGGAACAGGGAGAAGGGATCGTACGTCTGGCCCCTACCTGGGTTCCGAGGTCATTTTGTGTGCCTGGCAGGCGAATCAAACTGCATCCGGATGATTATTATGTATTGGGTGGCGTACGTGGTGGAATCGACGAACGCTGGTTCTCTTCCACAACCCCTGCCAAGAACGGCCCGTTAACAGGCGAGTTCGAAGGGTTGAGTTTCATCGTATTCAATAACAACGGAAAGGAAGAGCAGTTTCTGCTGAAGGACGCTGTTGATGAACTTCAGGGAAAGATAATTGGTGACCGTATCTGGAACGAACATAAGAGCTGGCCGATGTATTCGAAATTTTTCGATAACATGGGACCACTTCCGCACCACGTACACCATAATGATAAAATGGCGGCCTTGACCGGCCAGCTTGGTAAACCTGAAGCCTATTATTTCCCGCCGCAGGTAAATAACCATGGCGGGGATTTTCCTTATACATTTATTGGCATTGCTCCGGGAACCCCTCGTGAAAAGATTCGCGAATGCCTTCAAAATTTTAACAAGGGGGATAATAAGATCACCAATTACTCCTCAGCCTTCCGCCTGGAACCGGGTACCGGATGGGACGTTCCTCCGGGACTGCTGCATGCGCCGGGAAGCCTTTGTACCTATGAACCTCAGAAGGCTTCGGATGTATTCGCCATGTATCAGTCGCTGGTTAACGAAGCGATCATTCCCGAAGAATTGCTTTGGAACTGTACACCTGCCGAAAAGGTGGGGAATGTGGATCATTTGATGGAGGTACTTGACTGGGAGTTGAACGTGGATCCCAACATGATGCAGAACCGCTATATGGAGCCGCTGCCGGTACGCCCCCTGGCAGAAATGGAGGCAGCTGGTTATGTGGATAAGTGGATTTGCTACAAGTCAGACGCTTTCAGCGCCAAGGAACTGACCGTGTTACCAGGCGCGGAAGTCGTGATCAAGGATCGTGCTGCTTACGGCATGATCATGATGCAGGGCCACGGAACCATGGGGGTCTGGAATGTGGAAACACCTTCACTGATCCGTTACGGACAGCTGACTAATGACGAATTTTTCGTCAGCGAACAGGCTGCACGTGAAGGGGTGCGTATCGTGAATACCTCAAAGAACGACCCCATTGTTATGTTGAAACACTTTGGCCCCGGCAATCCGGACCTGGAAATACTTTCTTAAATTTGAAAAGCAAGGATTTAAAATACCAAGGATTATGAGTACTAATAATTTTCCCAGGCTTCACAATGCAACCTGGCCGGGCATTGTTGGCAAAGGGCCTGATTCTGAGCCAGTGATCGCATTTGATCAGATGCTTGAGTTTACTGCTGCGGCCGAAGTTAACGGTGTGAAATTTGATGGCGTGGATGTGGGGCTGTTGGAGCCGCACGTTAACCTGGACGGTGGCGCCGGAGAAGCCCGGAAGCTGGCCGATAAGGTGGGCGGATACGGGTTGAAGATCGGTTCGTTGGTTGCGCCTATTTGGGGAACTCCTGCAATGGGCAGCAAGGAAGAACGCGCAGGTTTCGTAGAGGTGATCCGGAAAACCTGTGAGTTTGCAAAGGAACTGGAGAATCAAGGTGTGCGCAACTACGGTGTAATCCGGATTGATTCTGCCAGCAGTCCTGAAAGCTGGGCCGCAGATCCTTCCGGGAATACGAAACTGATTGCCCAGACCTTCAGGGAAGCCTGCGATGTGGCTGCCGATTACGGAGAGAAACTGGCCGCCGAAGGAGAGATCTGTTGGGCAGGTATGCACAGTTGGCGGGCCATGCTGGATACACTGGATGCGGTAGATCGCCCGAATATTGGTTTCCAGGCGGATATGTCTCATACCTTTTTATACCTGCTGGGGTACAATGCGCCTCAAGACCGCATTCTTCCGGAAGATTTTAAATGGGAAGACCGCGAAGCGCTGACAGCTGGCCTGAAGAAACTGACCAGCGCCTTGCGTCCCTGGACCATTGACTTTCATGTGGCCCAGAACGACGGTACCGTCTTCGGATCGGGTTCACATGATAAAACCGGACGGCATTGCCTGGCAACCGACCCGAACGGCAAACTCGACATTACCCATGACGCTGGTTTCTGGCTGCGGGATGATAACGGAGAGCTTACCAAAGCCGTACAGCACATCTGCTGGGATGGTTGCATGTTCCCGAACGCAATCATGACGAAACAACAAACCTGGAACGATATTCTGGCAGCCTTGATTAAGGTCAGGGAGCAACACGGATGGAACTCCTGAGCTGGTAAAAGTTAGATTTTAAGAAGAGAATTGAAATGGAAAACAAGAAAGAAATAAGGATAGGACTGATCGGGTGTGGTTTTATGGGAAGAACACACTCCAACGGATATAACCGTGTGCCCAACTTCTTCCCTGACCTGCAACACCGGCCGGTGCTACAGGCTGTTTGCTCCAGGAATCCTGAAAAGGTAGCTGCTTTCGCCAGCCAGTGGGGGTATGAGCATACGGAAACTGACTGGAAGGCGTTGATCGCCCGCGATGATATTGACGCGGTGGATATTTGCGCTCCCAATAATATGCACGCTGAA
>DATCYD010000347.1:0-10814 GCA_036570465.1 Anseongella sp. | reverse complement strand
ATTAACGTGGGCGGCCCGGGGAAGGTGACCGTGGATGGAGAATCTGTTGACCTTGGGTTTAAGGAGGCGATGTATGTGGGGCGGGGAAGCCGCGATGTTACTTTTTCCAGTGCCGATGGCGCCAATCCGGCTAAATTCTATGTGAATTCAGCTCCGGCTCATCGTGAATTTCCATTGAAAAAGATCAGTAAGCAGGACGCGGAAGTGGTGACTTTGGGGACCCTTGAGACATCTAATCACCGGACCATCAATAAATTACTTGTAAACAGCAAGGTAGAGACTTGTCAGTTACAGATGGGGATGACTGAGCTGAAGCCCGGCAGCGTGTGGAACACCATGCCTGCGCATACCCACGACCGGCGAATGGAGGTGTATTTCTACTTTGAAATACCCGAAGGACAGGCCGTATGCCATTTTATGGGACAGCCGCAGGAAACCCGCCATATATGGATGGGGAACGAGCAGGCGGTGATATCACCTCCCTGGTCCGTACATGCCGGTGCGGGAACGTCCAATTATACTTTTATCTGGGGAATGGCCGGAGAGAACTTGGATTATGATGATATGGATAAATGTGCGGTCACAGATCTTCGTTAAGGAGGAATGATATGGAACTAAAAAAAGGATTCAACAGGTTGCTGGTGATGCTGTTTGCTGGTTGCAGCTTGCTGGTTAATCCGGCTTGCAGCGGTCAGGACCAAGGCGTGTTGACCACCGTCACGTTGAAAAATCCCACTTCAAAGGAACGTATAGGGAAAGTTGTAGAAATTCCTTACGAAAAAATCGCTTCCAGCCTGGAAGGAGTAGAAGCCTTTCTGGTAACAAACGCTTCGGGAGAGGAAGTGCCATACCAGCTGGAATATCGCGGAGAAGAGACGCCGGTGAATCTGCTTGTTCAGGTGGATTTGCCGGCAAATGGTGGACAAACCCTGGAACTGGTAGCAGGAACGCCGGATTCAGTTTCTGCAAAAACCTATGCACGCTATGTTCCCGAACGCATGGACGATTTTGCCTGGGAGAATGATAAGATTGCTTTTCGCATGTACGGGAAGGCGCTGGAAGGCACTGCGGGCGATGCGCATGGCATTGATGTATGGGTAAAACGCACGTCGGAACTGGTGATCAATAAGTGGTATAAAAGTGGAGATTATCACAAAGACCACGGAGATGGTATGGATTATTACAGTGTAGGAATGACTCTCGGGGCAGGCGACATTGTACCGTTTACGGGCGATACGCTTTGGTTTCCCAACCATTATCGCGGTTATCAGGTGTTGGATAACGGCCCCCTGCGCTCCACTTTTCGCCTTGATTTTGAGCAGTGGAACGCTGGCGGCATGCCGGTCAAGGTATCGAAGTTGGTTTCACTGGATGCTGGCTCCCGGATGAACCGGGTGGAGGTTTTGTTTGAATCGCCTGAAAAGAAGACCTTTCCGGCGGCCATCGGAATTGTACAGCGCTCCGGGACAGGAGGACATGTAATAATGGACAAGGATGCGGGTCTTATGGGTTATTGGGAACCGGCTCATGGGGAAGATGGAATTACAGGAGTTGGTGTGGTGATTGAGGGGCCTGTCCGCGATATTAAATTGGATCAGGGCCATTTGTTGGGGGTGGTTGATATCACGCCGGGTGAGCCATTTATTTATTATAATGGAGCGGCTTGGAATAAAGCGGGTGAAATTACTTCGTCCGGGGAGTGGTTTGACTATCTTCAGGATTTTCAGGATTCTATCTTAGTTTCTGGTTTCTAGTTTGAAGTTTCTGTTCAACGATTTTAAATTTCAAGGTATATGAATGAGTTGTTTCAATTGTCGGGGAAGGTGGCTTTGGTTACGGGGTGTAAGAGGGGGATTGGAAGGGCTATGGCGGAAGCGTTGGCTGAGGCGGGCGCGGATGTGATTGGCGTTTCGGCTTCCCTGGAAGCGTCCGGGAGTGATGTGGAAAGGGTGGTGAAAGCGCTGGGACGTAACTTTTATGCATATCAGTGTGATTTTGGTGATCGGGATGCCTTGTATGCGTTTATTAGTCGCGTGAAGGCGGAACATCCGGTGATTGATATTTTGGTGAATAATGCGGGTACCATTCTTCGGGAACCGGCGGCGGAACATTCCGATAAATACTGGGATGAGGTGATCGCTATTAATCAGACTGCTCAGTTTATCCTTACCCGGGAGATTGGGAAGGACATGCTGGAGCGCGGAAGGGGGAAAGTTATTTTTACTGCTTCGTTACTGACGTTTCAGGGGGGCATTAATGTGCCTGGTTATGCGGCAAGCAAAGGTGCGGTGGGCCAGTTAACCAAGGCTTTTGCCAATGAATGGGCTTCCCGGGGAGTGAATGTGAATGCCATTGCTCCAGGGTACATTGCTACTGACAACACAGCGGCTCTCCAGGCCGATCAAAACCGGAGTCAGTCCATCCTGGACCGGATTCCCGCCGGACGCTGGGGACGCCCCGAGGATTTCAAGGGCCCCATCGTATTCCTGGCGTCAGATGCTGCGGAGTATGTTAGTGGGGTTGTTTTGGTTGTAGATGGAGGTTGGCTAGGGCGCTGAGGCGGTGAGGCGGTCTTGTCGCCCCTGGCGGCTTTGGACAATGAGTCACATAGCGTTGCTATGCTTCAACATTGTCCGCATTGCCAGGAACAACAATACCACCTCACCGCGGTTTGGGGTGTTTTTTTGGTGTGTGGGGGGCTCTTGCTTCGCTTTGCTTGCAAATCGCAGGGTGTGGGGGGCTCTTGCTTCGCTTCGCTTGCAAATTGCTGTGTGTGTGGGGCTCTTGCTTCGCTTTGCTTGCAAATCGCAGGGTGGGAGGGGGGGGTTAGGCTTCTTTGATTGAGAGTTGGATGCGGGAACGGGGGGTGTCGATGGCCAGGACTTTTACTTGAACGATTTGTTGCAGATGTACGGCTTCGGTGGGGTCCTTTATGTATCGATTGGATAGGTGGGAAATGTGTACCAGGCCGTCTTGTTTGATGCCGATATCTACGAATGCTCCGAATTTGGTGATGTTGGTTACTATTCCGGGCAGGATCATGCCTTGGTACAGGTCGTCGATGCTATCGATTCCTTCGGCGAAACTGAAATCTTTTAGTTCTTCCCGGGGGTCGCGTCCGGGTTTTTCCAGTTCTTTCAGGATGTCTTTCAGGGTTAGCTCTCCGGCTCCGGCGTTCAGGTATTTTCGCAGGTCAATTTCCTTGCGCAGTTCCTTATTTGCCATCAGGTCCCGAAGCGGGCACCCCAGGTCAGCGGCCATTTTTTCTACGATGGGATAACTTTCCGGGTGAACTGCGCTGGCATCAAGGGGGTGTTGGCCGTCGCGGATGCGGAGAAAACCGGCACATTGCTCAAAAGCTTTTTCACCTAACATGGAAACCTTCAACAGTGCTTTTCGGGAGCGGAACGGGCCGTTTTTTTGTCTGTATTCAACGATGTTGGCGGCTAGTTTCGGGCCCAGCCCGGATACATAATTTAGCAGGTGCCGGCTGGCTGTGTTCAGGTCCACACCTACCAGGTTGACGCAGCTTTCTACCACTACATCCAGGCTTTCTTTCAGGCGGGTTTGGTTGACATCGTGCTGGTACTGACCTACGCCGATGGACTTGGGATCAATCTTGACCAGTTCTGAAAGTGGATCCATCAGTCGGCGTCCGATGGATATGGCTCCGCGTACGGTTACGTCTTTGTCGGGAAATTCTTCACGGGCGGCTTCAGATGCAGAATAAATGGATGCTCCGCTTTCGTTTACCAGAAAGATGCGGGGCGGGGACTCCGGTTTCATATTCCGGATCAGTTTTTCGGTTTCCTTGCCAGCTGTGCCATTGCCAATGGCGATCGCTTCTAACTGATAGCGGTTTACCAGTCCGGTTAGTTCCCGGATGGCCCTTTCGTGTTCGTTTTGGGGTGGGTGGGGGAAAACGGTGGTGTTCTCCAGCAAATTTCCCTGCTCGTCCAGCACAACGACTTTGCAGCCGGTGCGATAGCCCGGATCGAGGGCCAGCGTGCGGCGGGGCCCAAGCGGGGCGGCCAGGAGCAGTTGCCGAAGGTTTTCACTGAATACAGCAATGGCTTCTTCATCGGCCTTATTCTTATGCAGCAAGCGGAATTCGGTCTCGATGGATGGCTTCAACAAGCGTTTATAGGAATCTTCGATCGCGGTTTCCACATGAGGGGTGCAGGAATTGGCTGATCGGACGAATAATTTTTTCAAGCGGGCAATGGCCCGGTTTGCTTCTATCGAAATGTCCATGCTTAGAAAACCTTCCCGTTCTCCACGGCGGATGGCCATTATGCGATGGGAGGGGCATTTTTTCAGCGGTTCTGAGAATTCAAAATAATCCTGGTAGTTAGCCGCTTCGGCAATCTTGCTTTTTATTACGGAGGAGGTGAGCAGGGCTTCGCGGGCAAACAGATTCCGGATCTCTTGCCTGGCTTCGGCATCCTCGCTGATGCGCTCAGCAATGATATCTCTTGCCCCTTGAAATGCTTCTTCCACTGTTTCAACGACATCGTTCAGAAAGGTGGTTGCTTTGTTATCAAGGTCAGCGGTGGCCTGCAGGTAAATAATATCAGCCAGCGGTTCCAATCCTTTTTCACGCGCTGCTACCGCTTTGGTCTTTCGCTTGGGTTTATACGGAAGATACAGGTCTTCAAGGGGACGCTGATCGATGCACCGGAGTATTTGTTCTTTCAGTTCCGGCGTGAGTTTTCCTTGTTCGCCAATGGTTTTGAGGATCGTTTGCTTGCGCTGGTCCAGGTCCCGGAAATAAGCCAGTTTGTCACGCACGGCGGCCAGTTGGATTTCGTCAAGATTGCCGGTGGCTTCTTTCCGGTAACGGGCGATAAAGGGAATGGTTGCGCCTTCATCCAGAAGCCGGTTTACACCGATGATCTGCTTTTCGCTGATGGCAAGTTCCCGGGCAATCAGTCCGATATAGTAATTTTCAACTGAGTGGTTTTGCATGATGGGCAAAAGTAGAAAAAACCACGTTATTTAGCTATATTGGCGTATAATTCTCAGCCAATGAATTTTAAGACTAATCCGCTTGTTGCAATCGTCAACCTTTCCTTGCTGATCCTGCTGGCAGCCGGTACTGCTAATGCCCAGATAAAGCCGGATCTTTCTGAATTGGATAAAAAGAGTGGTGTCGATGCTACCCTTGAGGGGAATCTGTTGAAGATCGATTGGGATGCCGGAGAAAATGTTTCCGGCGCGCAGCTGACAGGCAGGCTGGTACTGTCCCTTAAGCCCCATGAAGCCTTGTTCCATAGCATTCAGTTGGGAGAAGACGATGTTTTCCGGGAAATCGGCCATGCCGTTGATCCGGTTTTTTTGCTGACGGTTGGAAAAAGGGACCTTGGTGTGGATCGGAACGATACAAAACTGGGCTGGACCATCTTTTTTGATAATCCGTTTTCCAGACCTTTTGAAACTTACCCGGTGGAACTGGAAAAGCAAAACCTGAAAGTAAAGAGCGATGGTTCCCAGACCTGTATCACTATTGATGGCGCGCAAGCCGGACCTTTTTCCGGAGGCATAGCGATTACATTATTCAGGGGAAGTCCTTTGTTGAACATGGCCGCTGTGATGCGCACCGAGAGGGATTCCCTGGCTATTATTTACGATGCGGGCCTTGTCAACCGGGAGCGTCCCTGGGAAAAAATATTTTGGGCGGATCCGCAGGATTATTTGCAAGGTCATATCACTTCCCCGCAGGAGCAGGCTCAAACACTTGCGGTAAAATACCGGACTATAATCGGTCAGGGAGAGTGAGGAAGTCTGGCGGTTTTTCCTCCTCCTCACCAGTATTTCTATCCGTTGGATAATTGCTATAACTTTAATCATACCTGGTATGGGGAAGGGTACCGGGAGCTGGTGGAAGGCTATGGAATTGGAATTCGTCATGAACTGCTGGGTGACCGCCGGTGGGTTCCCTGGTTCAATGCGCCTCCCCGAACGGACCAGCGGTTAAACTTTTTTTGCTTGCTGAGTACCGGAAAGGATGGAAAAGTACTGGAAGAAGTAAAGCGGCTGACTCATGCCGATACATATAAACCACTTCCGGGATATTATACCATGGCGAGCCACTTTCACACCGAGCATACCGACGATGTACTCACGCATAAGCCCTTGCCGGAGATTCCCGGTTTCGTCAAGGCCTTTCGCCGCTCGGGTGTGAATATTGTTCACCTGGGAGAATTCCACGGGCCGGGCAGCCCCCGGGGACCTGAAATAGAGCGTTTTTCGGAATTGCAAACCCTGTTTAAAGAATGTGCACGTCTGTCTTCAGGTAATTTTCTGATGCTCCCCGGAGAGGAACCTAATAATTTTTTTGGCGGTCATTGGATGAATATTTTTCCAAAGCCGGTTTATTGGGTGATGTCCAGGGACGAAGATGAACCTTTTACTGAAGAACATCCAGTGTATGGGACCATATACCGGATCGGGAATAAAGAAGAAATGCTTCGTTTGCTCGAACAGGAAAGAGGGTTAGCATGGACAGCGCACCCACGCATTAAGGGGTCGTCCGGCTACCCTGATAAATATAAGGAAGAGGCGTTCTATCAATCCGACCGTTTCCTGGGAGGTGCCTGGAAGTCCATGCCAGCTGACCTTTCGCTTGACCGGCTGGGGACACGTGTACTGGACCTGCAGGATGATATGGCTAATTGGGGTGGAAAAAAATATGTGATCGCTGAAGCGGATCTTTTTAAGATCGAGCCTGGCTATGAACTTTATGGCCACATGAATATCAATTACCTCCAAATGGATGAATTGCCCGAATTTGAGGATGGGTGGCAGCCGGTGCTGGATGCCATGGAAACCGGAAAATTCTTTTCCACTACCGGAGAAATTCTGTTGCCGAACGTTCGCCTCAATGGAAAGGCTCCTGGCGAAACTGCCCAGGCAACCGGGAAAGGCATGCTGGAGGCTACCGTTAGCTGGACTTTTCCCTTGTCCTTTGCCGAAATTGTATCGGGTGACGGGGAACAGGTGTATCGTGAACGGATCAATTTGAAACACACCGAGGCTTTTGGCAAGGAAACATTCAGGTTCCCGGTAGATCTGTCCGGGAAAAAGTGGATTCGGCTTGAAATATGGGACGCGGCCGTCAATGGGGCCTTCACACCCTGTGTCTGGTTGGAATAATATTTTAGGTGTTTCAGAACGTCTTATTAACCAGTGATTTACTTTTAATGTAAACGTTTGCTTTTTTAAAACCGATTCTCTACCTTCGACTTGATAAGCACCTGAACCAAATTGTCGTCTCGACATTAAATGAGTATTACTTTATGTGGAAGGAAATAGAAGCCCGTGTTCGGGAACTGCTGCAAAATGATGACCGCGAGGCGATTGTTTTGTTACATCAGCATTTTTATAAGGAGATGTTGCATTCGGGTTTACGAATATGCCTGGACAAGGATCTGGTAAAAGACACGATCCAAGATGTGCTTATTGGCGTATGGACGAGCAGGCACACGGTTGACCGCATAGGAAGTTTGAAAGGATACCTGCTGGTAAGCCTTCGGAATAACCTGTTGCGCCGGCTTTCACGGGAAACCCGGTATTGCAGCATGGATGATGTCGGGACCGGCGACTTTCTTTGTGTGGATGCGGCTGATGAAATGTTGCTTCGGACAGAACAGGATACCGAGCTCAGGAACCGGGTGACAATTGCATTGAACAAACTTACCCCGAGGCAACGGGAGGTCATCCACCTTCGGTACTATGAAGAATGCAGCATTCTCCGGATCGGGAAGCTCACAGGCATGGAAACCAAAACGATTTATAATACCATCTATTCTGCCATGAAAACGCTCAGTGCAGAATTGACGGTTTGCCTGCTCGATTGAAGTCCGCCGTAAAAAAAATAATTTTTATTGGGAAAAAGCGATGGCTCGTGTCTCTTTATTAGTAGATGATGGATCAATTCAAAGCATTTGAGACTGTTGAAGACTTGTTGGCAGATGAGTCATTCCTGGCATACTGTTCGGGAAAGGACAAGGTGCTTGTTGGTCATTGGGAAAACTGGATGAGGGCCTACCCGGATAAAGAGATCCTGGTATCTCAGGCAAAGCAGTTGCTGATCGCTTCCCTGGTGGAAATGGATGATGAGAACAACAGCCTGGAAATGCTTCGCCAACGTCTTTCAAAGGAAAGTTCTTCAAGTTCAACACCCGGCTTTCCGGGATCTGACGATGCCTTCGATCTGCCGGATCTTTCCTCATTTACAGCGCCGTCTTCGCCGATTACAGAACGGGACGGTGGAAAAAGGTCTTCCGGCCGGAGCTTTTTGTTCCTGAAGATTGCCGCGGCAGCTTCCCTGCTGATCGTGTTTGCCTGTCTGCTTCTTCTGAAACCCCTTCAGCGCGGGGAACAATACCTCCAGGTGAGTACCGACAAGATTATGTCAATTTATCTTCCTGATAGTAGCCTGATGGTGCTGAACAAAGGGGCTTCGGTGCGGTATCCTGCCAGGGTAGGTGCAGCGGCAGACTCGGTTTTGAAGGTATTTATTGAGGAAGGGGAGGTGTTCTTCAGCGTGGATCAGGCCTCTGCTTATTCCCTGAGTGTCCGGACTGCTACCGGCCTTCTGGTGGAAGATATCGGGACCGCGTTTTCCGTAAAGAGTTATGATGATATTGCTGAAGAAGCGATCCAGGTTCAGGATGGAATTGTGAACGTCACCCACGGGCAAGAAATCCCTGTACGTTTGGAACAGGACCAGGCACTTCGTATTCATAAAGGTTCCGGTGAATATACCTATTCAAAAGCTGACCGGTTAAGCACCTCAGGCTGGACGAAGGGAAATATTGCGCTCTATGATGTGCGGTTTGAAGAGGCTGCCACCGCCCTGGGCAGCGCTTTTGACAGAAAGGTAATTCTTGCCGATCCTCAGCTTGCCGGATTAAGGGTGACCATGCTTTTCAAGACCAGCCAGCATCTGGAAGATATACTGAAAACACTAAGCTTACTCTATAACCTAAACGTATTATATGAAAATGGAAATGTTACAATAGCATTCAACGAAGAGGGATGATAAACAAAAAGACAGATTGACTATCTGCCTTTTTGTACAAGTAAACAGCACTGGATCCTTTTCCATTGATCGTGGAGGAAACAGTCCTGTGATGGGGACTTATTGTGCAATTTTTACACAAAAAATCTAAGCGAAGATATGGTTTTTTCTTCTAATCAAACCTTTATAGAATTCATGCGGCTTACAGTAACCACCACCATCTGCATTATTGCAGTCACTGGAAGCCTTCTGGGAGCGCCGGTATTAAGCGGGCAGGACCTGAAGAAGACACGGATGACCATTTCATTTGACGAAGGACGCCTGGATCAGGCGTTGAATCACTTTGTCGAAGCAAGTCACCTTCCGATTGCATTTAATCCTGCGGAAATGCAGCGGTACAATGTGCCTGCAGACCTTCGGTTCGAAGACGAGCGCGCCAATATCGTACTGGAGAAATTGCTGGATAATCTTCCGGTTACCTACAGGGAAACCCAAAGCGGTATCATGATCTTTGTTCAGCACCCCAGAACTTCAGATGCGGAGCCTGCTCCGGTCAGCCGGAGTACCTTGCAGACGCCGGAGGTGAGGGGAACAATTACCGATTCTACCGGCTTTCCGATGCCGGGGGTTTCCGTGACATTGAAAAACCGGACCTCTGTAGGGACCAGTACTGACCTGAATGGTAAATATATACTGGAGATACCGGCGGATATACAATCACCAGTGCTGGTGTTTAGTATTCTCGGCTTCGAAACTCAGGAAGTTCCAGTGAAGGGACGTGAAGTTGTGAATGTGGTGATCGTGGAATCTTCGGCTCAGCTGGAAGACGTTGTGGTGGTTGCCTTCGGTAAACAGAAACGTACCGATATGGTGGGAGCAGTTACTTCCGTGAATCCGTCAGAACTAAAGGTTCCATCCAGCAACCTGACCACCGCCCTGGCGGGCCGGATGGCCGGGATGATCGCCTATCAGCGCAGCGGAGAGCCTGGTGAGGACAATGCAGATTTCTTTATCCGTGGTGTGACCACCTTTGGTTATAAGGTGGATCCGCTGATCCTGATCGATAACGTGGAAGTAAGTACCACAGAGCTGGCCCGGATCCAACCGGATGACATCGCCAGTTTCTCTATCATGAAAGATGCCACCGCCACAGCTTTGTACGGTGCACGCGGAGCAAACGGGGTGATTCTGGTCACAACTAAAGAGGGCGTTGAAGGAAAAGCAAAGATCAGCTTCCGTCTGGAAAATTCCCTTTCCACGCCCACCCGGAACGTGGATCTGGCAGACCCGGTTACCTATATGGAATTGCATAACGAAGCCATCCGGACCCGGAATCCGGATGCCCCGCTGATGTATTCCCAGTCTAAGATTGAGAATACCCGGAACGGGGTGGATCCGATTGTTTTTCCGGCTACAGATTGGCGGAAAGCCTTATTCAAGGACTATAGCATGAACCAGCGGTTCAACCTGAATGTATCCGGCGGAGGGAAGGTAGCCCGTTATTATGTGGCCGGTTCTATGAACAGGGATAATGGCGTGTTGAAGGTGGACGGAAGGAATAATTTTAATAACAACATCAGCCTGACCAGTTATACGCTTCGGTCCAATGTAAATGTAAACCTGGGTAAACTGACAGAGTTGGTGGTTCGGCTGAATGGGAATTTTGACGATTATACCGGACCCATCGAGGGAGGCAAGGAAACCTATAACATGGTCATGAGGACCAATCCGGTATTGTTTCCTGCTTATTATCCCATTGATGAAGACCATAGTTACCTGCGTCATATTA